>DASXFK010000103.1:0-55398 GCA_036489635.1 Rhizomicrobium sp.
TTGTAATAGGCGGTGTCGCTGGCGATTTTCGTTTTCTGCGCGCCATGCTCGTGGCAGCGCTTGAGATAGAAAACATCGTTGCCCTCGAACACGATCTTGGCGGGCACCAATCGCAGGCACACTTCGCATAGCGATGTTGTCTGCCCGTAGAACAGATAATCCCTAACCGGCCTGATGAACGTCACGGCTGCCCCACATCATGGTAATCGCATAGGCAAAAAGAACGGCGCAGATAATATGAAAGATATTGAACGGCCCGATCACGACGGGATAGGGCTTGAGGAATTCCCAGGCGAAGCGCTGCAAAGCATACCATCCCACGAAGAGATAGAAGCCGTATTTCAGGAAGAATTCGTTGCGCCGCGCGACGGCAACCAGAAACACGATCAGAAACAGGAACATCGCGCCCGATTCGTAGAGCTGAACCGGGTGGCGATGGATGCCGTCGCCGAAATCCACGCCCCAGGGAAGCGTCGTTGGCGTGCCGTAGGTATAGTCCGGCAGACCTGCGAAGAAGCAGCCGAAGCGCCCGATGCCGATGCCCAGCGCCAGCGGTGCCACGAACGGCAGGCCGGTCGAGCCGCGAATGCCGCGTGCCCATTTGTAGATCTCCACCGCGACGATGCCGCCGGCGATGGCGCCCGCGATGGAATGACCCAGCGTCCACCACCCGGCCAGCCCCATGTTGAAGCTGCCCGAGAGCAGCGCGCCCACGATGGCGCCAACGGACAGACAAAGAAAATAATACGGATCGTCGCGGAATTTCGGGCGTGATGTCGCGCCGGCGAGCCAACCCGTTCGCGAAATCCACCACGCGAGCAACGCGGCACTCGCCCATGCGACCAGATCGAAGGCGGTGTGGATGAACACCGCTACCGTTCCGCCTCGCAAACCGCGTCGAGCGCGCCGAGCTTGTCGATCTCCACACGCACCTGATCGCCGGGCTTGAGAAACACCGGCGGCTTCATGCCCATGCCGACGCCGCCTGGCGTGCCGGTATAGACGAGGTCGCCAGGCTCAAGCGTCATCACTTGCGAAAGATGCGCGATCTGGTCCCACACGCCGAATACGAGGTTGCCGGTGTTGGAGTTCTGCCGGGTTTCGCCGTTTACGATGCAGCGGATGCCCAGGTCATGCGGATCGCCGACTTCGTCCGGCGTCGTGATCCATGGACCGAACGGCGCGTGCGTGTCGAACGACTTGCCCAGAATCCATTGCGGCGTGCGGTTCTGCCAGTCGCGCGCGCTGACATCGTTGCCGCAGGCGTAGCCGAAGACATGCTCGCGCGCCTTTTCCTTCGCGATGTGGCGGCCGCGCTTGCCGATCACCACAACCAGCTCTGCCTCCCAGTCCACGGAATCGGAGACTTTCGGAATCTGGATGGGATCGTTGGGACCGTTCACCGCGGACGTGGCTTTGGCGAACCACACCTGATGCTTCGGCGGCTCGCGGCCCATTTCCTTCACATG
The DNA here is from genome assembly GCA_036489635.1 of Rhizomicrobium sp. Taxonomy (GTDB): domain Bacteria; phylum Pseudomonadota; class Alphaproteobacteria; order Micropepsales; family Micropepsaceae; genus Rhizomicrobium. The sequence goes on from DASXFK010000103.1 coordinate 1,470, forward strand.
GTCGGCGTAGTTCATGCCGATAGCCATGATCTTGCCCGGCCTCGGCACCGGCGCGTAGAGGTGGGCGCATTTCAGCTCGACGGCCTCGCGCCCCGCCTTGGCGAGCGTGGCCACTTGCGGCTGCAACTCATGCCAGCGGCGGATAAGATCGGTCATGTCAGAGGCGAGATCGCGAATTGGTATTAGGGAATCGCCCTGCACCACGCCCAGTCGCGGGGTGTTGTCTTCGAACGAAAACGTCGCAAGTTTCATGGTGAAATCCTTTTCACGGACAAGACTAGCCCATTGGCCGGAAACGGGGAACTTCGCGGGGCAAAAGACGTTGCACACCTGTCCCCGCCGGGCCTATGTGAGACCTGTCGCGATTGCTTGCCGCCCCGTCTATCATGCGCAAGATCCGGCCGGAGCGCGCTGGAGACGAGGATATTGCTTCTCACATTTCACCATGAAGGGTTTGGGACATGAACCGTCTGCAGCAGCTCGAAACATTCGGCCAATCGGCCTGGCTCGACAATCTCAGCCGCAAGTTTCTCCAGGACAAGGGCATCCAGAAACTGGAAGCCAGCGACGATCTGCGCGGCATGACCTCCAACCCCTCGATCTTCGAAAAGTCGATCTCCAAGGGCAGCGAGTATGACGACGACATCAAGAAATATGTCGAGCAGGGCGAGGACGTGGGCGAGATCTTCCGCCATCTCTCCGTCAAGGACATCCAGGATGCCGCCGACGCCTTCCGCCCGGTTTACGACAAGACCAAAGGCCATGACGGCTTCATCTCCATAGAAGTGTCGCCTTACATCGCGATGGACACCGCGCCCACCATCGCCGAAGCGAAATCGATTTGGACGGAGATCAATCGCCCCAATCTGATGGTGAAGGTGCCCGGCACCGAAGCCGGCGCGCCCGCAATCCGCGAACTCATCGCATCGGGCATCAACATCAACGTCACGCTGCTGTTTGGCCGCGGCGCCTATAAGAAGGTGGCGCTGGCCTATATCGAGGGGCTCGAAGCGCGCGTGGCGAAGGGCGAAGACATCGCCCGCATGGCCAGCGTCGCCAGCATCTTCGTCAGCCGCATCGATACCAAGATCGACAAGGCGCTGGACGAGAAGCTGAAGGACCCCAATTGCGATTCGCCGAAGGTGAAAGCGCTGCAAGGCAAGGTCGCCATCGCCAACGCCAAGATGGCCTATCAGGATTACAAGGCGCTGTTCTCCGGGCCGCGCTGGGAGAAGCTTGCGGCCAAGGGCGCCAAGACTCAGCGGCTGTTGTGGGCCTCCACCGGCACAAAGAACAAAGCGTATCCCGACACGCTCTATATCGACTCGCTGATCGGCCGCGACACGGTCAACACCATGCCGCCCGAAACGATGGACGCGTTCCGCGATCACGGCACCCCAAAGTCAACGCTGGAAGACGATATCGATGGCGCGAAGAAGGTTCTAAGCGATCTGGAAGCGGCCGGTGTCTCGCTCGACAAGGCGACTGACGAACTGGTGAGCGAAGGCGTCGATCTGTTCGCGCAAGCCGCCGACAAGCTTTACGGCGCACTGGCGGACAAGCGCGCGAAGATCTTGGATGGCGGCCTTCTGCGCATGAAAGTGGAACTCAGCGGCCCCGCAAAGGATGCGGTGGACGCGGAGATGAAAAAGCAAAGCCACATCGGCGCGCCGCGCAAGCTGTGGGATCACGACAAGAGCTACTGGACGGGCGCGGACGAGGACAAATGGCTCGGCTGGCTCGACATTGTCGAGCGCGAGCTGGGCAATCTTTTGCAGCTAAACAAACTCGCCAAACAGGTCGAGGCAGAAGGCATCACCCACGCTGTGCTCCTCGGTATGGGCGGTTCGAGCCTGGGGTCGGATGTTCTGAGCGAAGTGTTCGGGCAGCTCTCCGGCTGGCCGAAGATGTATGTTCTCGATTCCACCGATCCGGGGCGCATCGCCACCGTCGAGAGCGAGATCACGCTGGCCTCCACACTGTTCATCGTGGCGTCCAAATCCGGAAGCACGCTGGAGCCCAATATCCTGAAGGATTATTTCTTCGATCGCGTGTCGAAAGCGGGCGGTCATGCGGGCAAGCATTTCGTCGCCATCACCGATCCCGGCTCGTCCTTGGAAAAGACGGCCAAGCAGGAAGACTTCGCGCATATTTTCTACGGCGATCCGCCGATCGGCGGGCGCTTTTCGGTGTTGTCGAACTTCGGACTGGTGCCCGCCGCGGCCATGGGGCTCGACGTGAAACACCTGCTTACGGAGACGCAGAAAATGGCGGTGAGCTGCTCGCGCCTCGCGCCGCCCGATGCCAATCCCGGCGTCAAGCTCGGCGTCCTGCTCGGCACGCTGGCGCGCGATTGCGGGCGCGACAAGGTGACCATCGTGGCGTCGAAGGCGCTCTCCAGCGTCGGCACGTGGATGGAGCAATTGATCGCGGAATCCACCGGCAAGCATGGCAAGGGTCTGATCCCCATCGACCGCGAGCCGCTGGGCGCGCCGCAAAGCTATGGCGACGACCGTGTCTTCTTGCACATCCATCTCGCCGGGTCGGAAGACCGGCCGGACGCATTGGCGGCGCTGGTTGAGAAAGGCCATCCCGTCATCACGCTGTCGATCGAGGATTCCTACCAGATCGGTCAGGTGTTTTATGCCTGCGAGGTCGCCATCGCGATCGTGGGCTCTGTGATCGGCATCAATCCTTTCGACCAGCCGGACGTCGAGGCCGCCAAAGTCGGCGCGCGCACGCTGACCGACAAGTATGAAACGACAGGCAAGCTCGACACCGGCACGCCCCTGTTCGAGGACGCCGGGATTGCCGTCTATGCCGATGATGCCAACCGCGAGGCGCTCAAAGGCGCCCAGGATCTGAACGCCGCGCTGCGCGCCTTCTATGGCCGCGTTGGGGCGCACGACTACGCCGCGTTCCTGGCGTTCATCGAACAGAAGCCTTCGCATCAGGCGCCGCTGCAGGCGATGCGGCTGAAGCTTCGCGACCGCAAGGCGGTGGCGACCTGCGTGGAGTTCGGGCCGCACTATCTGCATTCCACCGGGCAGGACTACAAAGGCGGCCCCAACAGCGGCGTGTTCCTCGTCATCACGGCGGATCACAAACACGATCTGGCCATCCCCGGCCGCAAGGCGAGCTTCGGCACGGTGCAACTGGCGCAGGCCATCGGTGATTTTTCGGTACTCAACCAGCGCGCGCGGCGCGTCTTGCGCCTTCATCTGAAGGATACGGAAAGCGGGTTGAAACGCCTCGGCGAAGCCGTGGACGCGGCCTTGCAATAACAGTCTTGCAATAGGAGTTGTCATGCAGATAGCGATGATCGGCCTGGGGCGCATGGGGGGAAACATCTCCCGCCGCCTGATGAAACACGGCCACGAAGTGGTGGTGTACGACCGCGATGCCAAGGCCATCGATACGCTGGCGAAGGAACACGCGACGCCGGCGCATTCTCTGGCCGATGTCGTCAAGGCGCTGAAGGCGCCGCGCGCGGTGTGGGTGATGCTGCCGGCGGGCAAGCCGACGAACGACACCATAGCCGAGCTCGGCAAGCTGCTCTCCAAGGACGATGTGATCGTCGATGGCGGCAACACATTCTACAAGGACGATGTGCGCCGCGCCGGCGAGCTGAAGTCCAAAGGCATTCATTATGTGGATTGCGGCACCTCGGGCGGCGTGTGGGGGCCGGAACGCGGCTATTGCATGATGATCGGCGGCGAGAAGGATGTGGTGGACCGCCTCGATCCCATCTTCAAGGCGCTGGCGCCGGGGCTGGGCACCATCGAGCGCACGCCGCATCGCGAGAAGCTCGATCCCCGCGCCGAGCAGGGCTACATGCACACAGGCCCCGTGGGTTCTGGGCATTTCGTGAAGATGGTCCATAACGGAATCGAATACGGACTGATGCAGGCCTACGCCGAAGGTTTCGACGTGCTGCGCGGCCGTTCGCACGAGCAGCTGCCTCAAGACGAACGCTTCGAGCTTAGCCTGCCCGATATCGCCGAAGTGTGGCGGCGCGGCAGCGTGGTGGCATCGTGGCTGCTCGACCTCACAGCGATCGCGCTCGCCAAGAGCCCGACGCTCGACGAATTCAAAGGCTATGTCGACGATTCCGGCGAAGGGCGCTGGACCGTCAATGCGGCCATCGAGGAAGCGGTCAGCGTGAACGTGCTGGCGGCCTCGCTGTTCGCGCGCTTCCGCAGCCGGGTGGAGCACAGCTTCGGCGAGAAGATGCTCTCGGCCATGCGCAACGAATTCGGCGGACACGCAGAGGGCGCGCTGGAAGGCGGCATTGCGCAAGCGCCTAAGACATGACGGCGACGGCCAAGCCCGCGCCCAATTGCGCGATGGTGATCTTCGGCGCCAGCGGCGACCTCACCAAGCGCCTTGTCGTGCCCGCGCTCTACAACCTCACGCGCACCGGCCTGTTGCCCGAGCGTTTCGCGCTGGTCGGCGTCGATCACAACCAGAAAGACAGCGCCGATTGGGCCAAGGACCTGCACGATTTCCTTGCCGACACGCTAAAGACCGGCAAAACCGAAGCGCAGGGTGGAAAGGTCGATGAGGCTGCGTGGAAGAAGCTCGCGGGCACAATGTCCTACGTCACCGGCGACTTTACCAAGGACAAAACCTTCGCCGATGTGCGCGATCATCTGAAAAAGCGCGACGAGAAGGAGAAGCTCGACGGCAATGCGCTATTCTACCTCGCCGTGTCCGACCAGTTCTTCGGCCCCATCGTGGACTCGCTGGCGAAGGCCAAGCTGTTTCAGGATGACGAAAAAGGCTGGCGGCGCGTAGTGGTGGAAAAGCCGTTCGGCCACGACCTCGCCTCCGCCAAGGCGCTAAACGCTGATCTGCTGAAATCGCTGCGCGAGGATCAGATCTATCGCATCGATCATTTCCTCGGCAAAGAGACAGTGCAGAACATCCTGGCGCTGCGCTTCGCCAACGGCATGTTCGAGCCGATCTGGAACCGCGACCGCATCGATCATGTGCAGATCACGGTGGCGGAGACGGTGGGCGTGGAAGAGCGCGGCAAGTTCTACGAAGTCACCGGCGCGCTGCGCGACATGGTGCCCAATCATCTGTTCCAGCTCGTCGCCATGACGGCGATGGAGCCGCCAGTGGCGTTTGACGCCGATGCCATCCGCGGCAAGAAGGCGGATGTTTTCAAGGCGACGCATCCGATAGCGCCGGAAGATGCGGTGCGCGGGCAATACGATGCCGGCAATGTCGGCGGCAAAGATGTGCCTTCCTATCGCAAGGAAGAGAATGTCGATCCGAATTCGCCAATCGAGACTTATGCGGCGCTAAAGCTCAACATCGACAATTGGCGCTGGGCGGGCGTGCCGTTCTATCTGCGCACCGGCAAGCGCCTGCCCAAGCGCACCAGCGAGATTGCGATCAAATTCAAGGAACCACCGTACAAGCTGTTCCAGGACACGCCCGTGGATGAGTTCGGCGCCAACTGGCTGATCCTGCAGATCCAGCCCGATGAAGGCATTCGGTTGCGCTTCAACGCCAAGATTCCGGGGCTTGAGATGCAGCTCGAAAGCGTGGCGATGGATTTCAAATACACCGACTGGTTCAAGCAGGCGCCCGCCGTCGGCTACGAGACGCTGCTCTACGATTGCTTCAACGGCGATGCGACCCTGTTCCAGCGCGCCGATCAGGTGGAAGCGGCGTGGTGCGTGGTCCAGCCGGTGCTGGATGCGTGGGCCAAACAGAAACCCGCGGATTTTCCCAACTACAAAGCCGGCAGCCAAGGGCCGAAAGCCGCGGACGATCTGCTGGCGCGCGACGGCCACGCCTGGCGCGAAATAAAATAGATGGCCGACACAATTGCAGGTCAGACGCATATCGAGCCGGATGGCGGCGCGCTGGCAAGTTACGTCGCGCTATGGCTGGCCGAGCATATCGCCGCAAGCGCGGGGCCTTTCCGGCTTTCGCTGTCTGGCGGCTCGACACCCAAGGCGCTCTACGGTCTGCTCGCGCAAGAACCTTATGGCTCGCGCGTGGAATGGGAAAAGGTCGAGTTCTATTTCGGCGACGAGCGTTTCGTGCCGCACGATCATCCGGACAGCAATTTCCGCATGGCGAACGAGGCGCTGCTCTCGCATATCGCGGGTGCGCAGGTTTATCCGATGCCGACCGACACCAGCGTGGAAGATTGCGCCGCGAGATACGGGTCACTGATGAAGCAGAGATATGGCGCGGCCGCCTTCGATCCTGCGCGGCCGTTTTTCGACGTGATGCTGCTGGGCCTGGGCGATGACGGACACACCGCATCGCTCATTCCTGGCCAACCCGTGTTGGAAGAGCGCACGAAATGGGTCGCGCCTGTCCTGCATGGGCGCGACGAGCAGCGCATCACGCTCACCTACCCAGCGCTGGAATCGAGCCGCACCATCACTTTCCTCGTCACCGGCGCGGGCAAAGCGCAGACCGTCGCGCGCGTCCGCGGTGGCGATAATGCCCTGCCCGCCGCCCGCATCCAACCGCACGGCGCGGTGATGTGGTTCCTCGACAGCGCCGCCGCAGGATAAGATCGCCCATGCGCAAGACATCGAAAAATTCGGCCTCCGAGCTTCGCGTGTTGTCCTTCGACATCGGCGGCACGGGGCTGAAAGCCTCGGTCGTGGACGGCAACGGCAAGATGCTGGCCGAGCGCCAACGCGTTCACACGCCCGATCCGGCCACGCCGGCAAAAGTCGTGCAGGCGCTCGTCGATTTGGCCAAACAAATGCCACCGCACACGCATATCGCGGCGGGATTTCCCGGCGTGGTGAAGAACAACGTGATCCACACCGCGCCGAACCTCGGGACGAAGGCGTGGACGGGATTCGATCTGGGCAAAGCCCTGACGCGCCATCTGGGCGGTCCTTCGCTCATCATCAACGATGCCGATATCGCGGGCCTCGCGGTCATCAAGCGCAAAGGCCTCGAAATGATGATCACGCTGGGCACTGGCTTTGGCACCGCGCTGTATCGCGACGGCGAGTTGATGCCGCATATGGAGATCGGCCAAAGCCTCGCGCACAAGGACAAGACCTACGACGAATATGTCGGCGACAAGGCGTTCAAGAAGGAAGGCAAGAAGAAGTGGAATAAGCACCTGGAGAAGACGATCGCCGCGCTCCACACATTGCTGAATTTCGACCGCCTTTACATCGGCGGCGGAAACGCGCGGCATATCGATTTCAAATTGCCGAACCACATCTCCATCGTCTCCAACGACAATGGAATCGAGGGCGGCGGCTTTCTATGGCGCTATCGCAATTGACTTAAAGCAACTTCCCAGCGCCAAGCCCAGCGGAACTTCCCCGCACGCCGCAAGTTATCATTTGGAACTTCGAGCGGAGCGATTTTCATGCTTGGTACGATTCTCATTATCGTGCTGATTCTTCTTCTGATCGGCGCGCTGCCCTCCTGGCCGTATTCCGGCGGATGGGGCTATTACCCCAGCGGCGGCCTGGGCCTTATCCTCATCATCATCATCATTCTGGTGCTGGTGGGCCGAGTCTAGCGGGGTCGCAGCAAAACGAAACGGCCGCGCGTTGGTTCGTGCGGCCGTTTTCGCATGCGGATTTAGATCAGCGCGAAGCGACCATCACCGGCTGATCGCGATACATCTGCGGGTAGATGCGCTTCAGATTGGCAATCTTCGGCAAGTCGTTGACGACGATATAGCCGGAATCGGGATTATGGATCAGGTAATCCTGATGATAATTCTCCGCCGGATAGAACGCCGCAAAGCGGTCCACGCGCGTCACGATCGGCGCGCCGTAAACATGCGCCTTGCCGAGCTGAGCGATGTAGGCGGTCGCGATCTTCTGCTGCTCGGGCGTGGTGTAGAAAATATCCGAGCGATAACTCTTGCCGCTGTCGGGGCCCTGACGGTCGAGTTCCGTGGGATCGTGCGCCACCGAGAAATAGATGCGCAGAAGCTGGCCATACGTCACCACCTTCGGATCGAATTTGATCTGCACCGATTCAGCATGGCCGGTGGTCTCGCTGCTCACATCTTCGTAATTGGCGGTGTCTTTGGAGCCGCCGGAATAGCCGGCCAGCACTTGTGTCACGCCCTTGACGTGCTCGAACACGCCTTGCTGCCCCCAGAAGCAGCCGCCGGCGAGCACGGCGGTCTCCGTTCCGTTCGCCGGCGTCTCATCGACCGCGGCGGGTGGAATCGATCTGGGGCTCTCATCGGCGCAGGCTGAACCTGTCAGCGCCAAAGCGGCAAAGGATGCGCAAAGCAGAAGCGAACGCATGCAACCCTCCTAAACGCTGGCGCGCGGGACGAACTTCATCGCCGCGGAATTCATGCAATAGCGAAGGCCCGTGGGCTTCGGGCCGTCGTCGAACACATGGCCCAGATGCGCGTCGCAGCGCGCGCAGGAAATCGCCGTGCGCTCCATGAACAGGCTGTTGTCCGAACTCGCCACGATGTTGTGCTTGGAGATCGGCATCCAAAAGCTCGGCCAGCCGGTGCCGGATTCGAACTTGGTCTTGGAGTCGTAAAGCGCCGTGTCGCAGCAGATGCAGCGATAGAGCCCGTCCGCATGGTTGTTCCAGGTGGCGCCGGTGAATGCCTGCTCGGTGCCGGCGTGACGCGCGACCTCATATTGTTCCGGCGCCAGCATCCGTTTCCATGCGGCGTCGCTCTTCACCACTTTGGCCAGGCGCACGACGCCCAGGCTCTTTCCGGCGGCCGAGAAGTTCTCGATCATGACGGTCGCCGCCGCCTGCGCAGCGAGCACTTGTACCGGAACCCCGACCGCGGCCAGCGCGAGAACGGAGCCCGCCGTCGCGAACAGCGCCCGGCGGTGGAAACCACGATTTTCAACTTGTGAATTCATCGGAACTGCCTTTCCTGCAAACGCCAATTCGGCCCGGCGCGCCTGCCGGTTACATTTTATCTGCGAATTGGGGGAAAGGCGTGAGCGCAATCGGCATTATCGCCGATTTGCGCCGATTATTGGTGCGCGACGACGATCCCAAGCGCGGGCGCGCGCATGGCCGCCAGCGTCTCGATCGCCCGGCCTACATAGCCCGACGGCGCCTCGGCCGAGGCCACGAACAAAACCGCGTCGGACAGCGAAGCCAGAATCGCCGTCTCGCGCGACACGCCCGGCGCGTCGATGACGACAAGATCGGCGCCGTGGCGCAGATGCTCGAACAGCTTGCCGAGCCGCGGTGACGAAAGCACCTGCCCCGGATTGGCTGGGCGTGTGGCCGGCGAAAGCACGAAGGCGGTGGAACAGGGATCGCGCATGAGCGATTGGCTGAGAGGCGCCGCGCCCGACACCACTTCCGCCACGCCGCTGGCCGGCGGCTTCAATCCCATCAGCCGCGTCGCCATCGGCGACACCAGATCGCCATCGATGACGACCACGCGCTGGCCCAAGTGGGCGCAGGCGCGCGCGAAGTTGACGGTAAGCGCCGATTTCGCCTCGCCGGATCGTGCAGAGGCGATTGTGACGACGCGCGGACGCGCCCCCATCGCAGGATAGGCTGCACGCTGCGCAAGGCCTTTGACCGCCAGCGAGTAGGGTGAATTGGGATGGTGCACGAGTTCGTTCGCCGCGTGCCAGGATGTGGCGCGCGGCACTTCCGCGAGCACCGGATATCCATGCAGCGGATCGGAAGCGGGCGGCGCCGAGCTTTGCACCACGACCACCGGCACGCCGCCGCGTTCCGCCATCAGCGCGAACAGCAGGCCGAGCAGGAAACCTGCGGGGATGGAAGCCAGCGTAATAAGAAGCCGCGGCGGCGAGCTTGGCGCTGACGGCATGTCGGCGTGCGATATGACCCGCGCGTCGGAATTGTCGACGGCATCCTGATCCTGCGCTTCACGCAGGCGCGTGACGAAGGCTTCGTATTCCGCCCGCGTGGAGGCGGCGTTGGATTGCAAGGCGGCGAGCTTCACGCGCGCCATGTTCTCGTCGGTGGACTGATCTTCGGCATCGCGCAGGCTGGCGCCCAGCGAGCCCACCTGTGCCCGCGCGACCGCGACGTCGTTATCGGCCGAACCGGTCAGCCGATCCACTTCCTGACCGATCTTCCGATCGAGGTCGCGTTGCTGGTTCTGCGCGGCGATGAGTTTGGGATTTTTAGGACCGTATTTCACCGCGAGCTGGGATTCGTTCTGGATGGCGGTGGCCTCCTGCTCGCGGAGCTGCACGATCAGCGGCGACGACACGATCTGCGCGACGTCGGCCGCATGGCCTTGCGCCACGAGGCCTTTGATGCGGCTGTCGACGGCCTGCTTTTCGGCGAGATCGCTTTTCGCCTGCACGAGCTGGGTATTGATGGCGCTGACCTGCTCGTTAATCAGCGGCGCGCCGTTGGCGGCGTCGGTCAGCCCGTGCTCGGCTTTGTAGGCTTGCACATTGGATTCCGCCGCCTGCACCTGAAGCGCGAGCTGATGGATGCGATTGGCAAGCCAGTCCGTCGTCTCGCGCGAGGCCTGGAATTTCAGCTCGATCTGCTGATCGATATACGTGTCCACGATCGTGTTGGCGATGCGCGCCGCCTTCGCGGGATCCTTCGACGTGAAGGAGATCGAGATCGCCGTAGAGAGCCCCAGCGCCTGCGCGCTCAGATGCTTCAGAAAATTGGCGATGACAATATCGTGCGCGGTTCCCGATGGCGCCGGCAGCAGGGCGGAGAGAAGACCGGGCGAAAGCGCCGGATTGAATTCCGGATCGTTCGCCAGACCCATGCGATCGACGACTTGGGACGCCAGATCGCGCGATTGCAAAATCTGGATCTGGTTTTGCACCGAGGATGGATCGGTGGGCAATTGCGACAGCACTGCCGAAAGATCGGTGATGTTGTTCTTGCGGCCTTCCAGCACGACCGTGGCGCTGGCCGAATATTTCGACGGCCACAGCGTCACCACGAGCAGCGCGACCGCGACGGTGCACAGCATTGCAGTGACGATGATGCGCCAGCGCTCGTGCGAGACGCGCACGAGATCGGCAAGCGCGAACGAGCCGTTCGCGGGCGTCTCGGTTGTGCTCGATGAAGGCATAGGCAGGCGAGTCCCTGGCCGTCCGCCGCCAACCCGCGGCCAATTCCGGCGAAATCGAACATTTCTAAGCCGCAAGCCGCTTCGGAACAGTTAACGGGCGGTAGGCTTTCGGCCGCCTTAAGCGGGATGCGCGATATTTTTCGCCACGGCGTTAAGCTTTGCTTAAGGATCGCGCGCCAAGCGCGGCCGCAATGGCGCTCCACATCGGTTTGCGCCGCATTTCGGCATCGCGCGGCAGCATGCGCGGCGTGTATCCCAGCAATCGCTCACGCCAGCCGGGCGGATCGAGATAGCGGTCGGAGAGCCCCCAAGTCAGGACCGATACCGTTGCGCGATTATCGAGCATGACATCGAGAAAACGACGGCTGGCGTCGGCCACCAGCCGGTCGCGCGCCGCGATATCCGACGGACCGCCGCTATCGTCCACATCGTGCTCGGTGACGAGAATGTGCAGTCCCATGCCTTGTACTTCGGCAAGGAAATCTCGCAGCTTCTTCTGATCGACCTGTGGGGCGCTCAGCCCAAGATGGCCCTGAAGGCCCAGCGCATCGATGGGCACGCCGCGTTTCAACGCCGCTTCGAGAAACCGCAAGGTCGCGGCGCGGAAGCGATCGTTGTCCGGCGCGCCGGCTTCGCAGCCCCAGTCGTTATACACCAGCATCGCATTCGGATCGACCGCACGCGCGGCGCGATAGGCAATGTCGATATAAGACGGACCGAAGCGGGCGAGCCAGATCGTGTTGCGCAGATTGTCCGCCCGGCCGTCCTGCGGCGCGATGGCCTCGTTGACGACGTCCCATGAGCGGATTCGGCCGCGATAGCGCGCCATCGCTTCGCGGATATAGCCCGTGAGCAACGAATCGTCCGGCGCGGCACGCACGGCGTCCTCAAGCCACGGCGGATTGCGCTTGTGCCAAACCAGCGGATGGCCGCGGAATTCCATGCCATGCGTTGCTGCAAAACTCACCAGCGCATCGGCGCCGGAAAAATCGTAGTGGCCGCGCGCAGGTTCGGTCACGCCGCGCTTCATTTCGTATTCCGGCGCCAGGATCGCGCAATCGCGCGTCACCACGGGAACGAACGCCGGATCGCGCAGTTCGAAGGTGTTCGTCGCGCAACCGAAAAGGATTCCACTTTTGCGCGCGATGGCGCGCAGCGAAGGCGCGTCCTCGTCGATGCTGGGACGCAGCGCCACAGCGCGGGCAAGACTGCCCATCGAAAGAAGCGCCGCCACCGCCGTAGCCTGGCGAAGAAATTGCCGCCGTGCGAACATGCTATTCCGCCGCCGCGACGCCGCGCTCGGCGCGCGACCACACTGCGCCTTTGAACAGCGCAATCGCCCCGTCGGCGACGCGGCGATAGAGCCAGTCGGGAAAAAATATTTGCAGGAACACCACTGCGGCCATCTTCGGCCGATAGCAGCCGCGCGTCACTGCGCGCAGATAGAGCCTGAGCGCCGCCAATTTGCTCGTCTGCGCCACACCCTTGGCGATCATCCAGCCTTGCGCGCCGTAATAGGCCTTGGCGGGGATGCGCGGACGCATCGCTTCCAGCCAACCCGTGAGCCGCGCGCTCTTGCGTCCCGCCGAGGTGCGGTTGGGATCGTAGGCGTCGCGCCAGACGGCACCGGGCTCTTCGGACATCTTGAACCTGCAGCCGTCCAGATAGAGACGGATCGCAAAATCCATATCCTGCGCAAAGGGCAGCGCCTCGTCGTAGCGCACCCGGCCCGCGATCTGGCGATCCACGGCCAAGGTGATCGTCGGCACGAAACCGCGATCGCACATGAGGTAGCTCGCCATATGCTCGCCGGCACGAATGGCGCGCGGCGGCTTGAGCATGGTGCGTCCGCCGCCGCGATCCACAATCATGCGCGCATAACCCACCGTGTTGACGGTGCCCGCGAGCAGCCGTTGCATTGTCTCCAGATGCCGCGGCAAAAACACGTCGTCGGAATCGAGCGGCGCGATAAACTGGCCGCGCGCATTATCGATTGCGAGGTTGCGTGCGGCACTGCCGCCGCGATTGTTCTGACGGATATAGCGAATACGCGGATCGGCGATGGCGTCGATCACCGCTTTGGGATCGTCTTTCGAGCCATCATCCACCGCCACGATCTCGAAATCCTGGCAAGTTTGCGCCAACACCGAGCGCAGCGCGGCTTCGAGCGTGGCGGCGCGGTTGTACACCGGCACGATCACGGAGAAGAACGGCTTCACCTCGCCAGCCATGCGGTCCCCGCGGGCCTGGGCACGAATTTTTCTTCCGCTGCGTCCGGCAGATGCCTGAGAAGCGCCAGAGATATGAGATAGATCACCCAGGCCGGACCGTCGCCCTCGAGGAAATCGGATTCGAGGAAATTGTGCAGGATCATGAAGCAGAAGATCGTGAACAGCGGCGCGGCGAGAACAATCGCCTGCGGCTTCATCGTGACATAAGCCAGGAACGGCTGGATCACGAAGGCGATCATCGCCAGCGCCAGTCCGACGCTGCCCATGGTCACGAACAATTGCAGATAGGCGTTGTGGCCGTGCGAAATATTCTGGACCCAAATCGCAGCCACATAATTGCGCAATGGTGAGGCGGCGCCGGTGTCGGCAAACGTGCCGAAGCCCGAACCGAGCAGGAGATGGTCGTGAATGAACGCGACCTCCGCCTGCCAGATCTGCGCGCGGCCGGTGAATTCGGCCGGATTTTCCAGCGCCCGTGCGATGAGGCCGGAATCGATGATGGCCAACGTGACGCCCGCGACGATCACCACCGCCAGCACAACGCTCACGATGGCGCGGTCGATGCCGCGCTGCCACGCCAGGCGATAGATGCTGCCGAAGAAGATCGCGATGGGAAGCAACCCAATCGACGATTTGGAGTGCGTCATGACGACGAAGCCGATGGCGGCGACGAGCAGCGCCAGATCGGCGCGGCTCTTTCGCTCCACCGCGTAATACAAAAAAATGATAGCCGACAGCGCGGTGGCCGAGCCGGCGATGTTCTTGTGGAAGAACATGCCGCGCCAATCGCCGACAAGGCTGGGATCCATTTCGCCGGCCTGGTGCACCGCCTGGGGGATCAGCGGAATGGAAATCCAGTTGGCGATTAGCACGCAACCCAGCACATTGCGCAGAAGCCTCAGACTGCGCTCGAAACCGAGCGTATCGACGCTGAGGATCGCCGAGAGCACCACCACGATCTCAAGACCGGCGCGGCGGAAGGTGACGCCGGGCGCGTCCGCCCACAGCGCGCTCAGACAAGCCCAGCCTAGAAGCAGCGCCAGCGGTATCGGAACGCCGAGGAAGGCGCGAACGCCGCGCTTGTCGAAGGCGGCGAGCGCGATCATCGCCAGCGACGCCAGGTACAGCACCTGCCGAAGGCTGTCGCCCTCGCCCGCGAAGCCGCTCTCGCCGATGGCCAGTGTCGCATAATCGCGCACGTTGAACGGCTGGATGCCGACAAACACCAGCAGCAGGAACAGCACGAAGCCGCCCTCGGCCACCCATGCGGGAAGCAGCGTGCGCGGCACGGCGGCGAAGCGGACGGCGCTAGCTGCCATGCGTCACCGCGTATTCATTATAGTGACGGCCGAAGAGCGCGGCGATCTTGCCGGCCGCGCGATAGACTTTCGCCAGTGCGTTGCCGCGGCGCGACGCAACCGGCGCGCTGGCCACCAGCATGAGCGGCGACAGCGCAAAGACGCCCAGGATCTTGGCAATCTCGCGGCCCCGCGCAGCGAACGGCGGACGGTATTTCAAGAACACGCGCATATCCGAATTGCCGACGCGATAGGCGCGCTTCAGCGCCCATCCGAGCGTGGCCCGCGTAGCCGGGACATCGGCATGGATCAGCGCATCGTCGGCCCAGGCGAAAGTCGCGCCGCTTTTCTTGAGGCGCGTAAAGAAATCGCGATCCTCGCCGCCGGTCAGCGCGAAGCCGGGATCGAACCAGGGCTTCGCCATCCGCTCAAGACAGGCGCGGCGCAAAAGCACGTTCGACGTGCTTTCGATCATCCCGATCGGACCAGAGGCCTCACGCCAATCGCCCATGCCGTTGCAATGCGCAATCGTCGCGCCGGGATATGTCTCGTAATCGCGGACCACGCCGCCGTGCAAGGCATCGGCACAGGTTTGGCGTTGAATGCGCAGGAACTCGTCGAGCCATTGCGGCGCCGGCCATTCGTCATCGTCCAGCATGGCGATGAATTCGCCTTGGTGCGCCGACAAGGCGCGTTCGACCAGCGCATTGCGCGCCTGTGCGATGCCGCGTTCCGGCACGATCACGCAATCCAGCGGCCAGCGGTAACCTTTAGAACTGGTTTCCGCGCAAAGATCGGAAGCTTCGTGTCTCTCGCTGTCATTGTCGGCAACGACGACGACGATCGCGGCGCGTGTCTCCAATGCGCCAAGCGCTGCGAGCAGCTTCGCCAAACCTTTCGGCCGGCGAAAGCTCGGGATGCAAACCGTCACTTCAGGCATGACGCGCCTTCCAGGCTTTCGTCAGAGAGAAAATGCCGAGCGTCATCACCACATCGCCGGCCAGAATGCCGCCCAGCGACACGATCGGCCCAAAGCCGAACAGCAGCACCAGCGTCAACGTCAGCGATACGACGCTGGAGCGCATGCCCGCCCGCGCCAGACCTTTGAACTCGCCCGCGGCCTGCAGGAACACGTTCTCCGGCGTGCGGATGGCGCGGACCAACATGATCGCGCCCCACATCGCGATGACAGCGATGACCTGCGTCTCCTCGTAGCCCTTCTTGAGCAGAAGATGCGGAAACCATGTGAGCAGCACGCCCGCGAGCAGCAAAGTGGCCGCCCAGACTAGACTGGTGGCGGTTCGGAATTCGTTAACGGTTCGCAACGCCGCCGTGCTGTTTCCCGCCGCGATGGCCCGCGCCATGATCGGCCGCTCCATGTCCGGCAGGGCGGAGAACACCAGCGAAACCGGGCGCATGACCAGCGCCCCCAGCGCCAGCAGCGCGAACGATGAAGGCCCGGAGATGAAGGTCACCAGATAGGCATGCGCGTTGGCGGTGAGTTCGGCGAGCCCCACCCCCAGCACCGACCAGCGGGTCAGATCGCGCCAGATGGGCGCGTAGGCGGCGAGCGAGCCCGCGTCGCCGGGACGCAGTTGTCGCCGCAGATAGGCGGCACCGAACGCCGGAAGCGAGAGTGCGGCGCAGGCAAACAGCGCCACCGCGCCGGACGCGATCGTCAAGCCGTGAAGCACGTCCAGCGTCAGCAACGCCGCGATCAATGCGCCGCTGTAGAGAAAATCCGACGACACGGCGCGGAAAGGATTGCGGCCGATATAGGCGAAGCAGCGCGCAAACCAGCGCAGCACCATCACGCCGCCATATGCGCCCAGCAGCAATGCCGCGCCCGGCGGCGCGCCGGCGAATGTCATCATTGCGAACACGGCGGCCGCGGCAACACAGGCCGTCAGCAGATTCATCTTGAAGAATGTCGCGATGTGGGCATCGTCGATCTCGTCGCCGCAGGTAAGCCGATGAGAAAGCGGCGCGCCGATGAGCGAGCCCGTAACACTCATGCAGAACGGCACGACCACGAGCAGGAACGCGAACAATCCGAATTCCACGCGCGAAAACGCATGCAGGAAAATCAGCGAGGCGATGAAATGCGCGCCCGCGACGCTCATTGGGCCGGCGGCCGACGAGCCGTAGCGCCACGCGATGGCGGCCAGGCGGCGCGCCCCCGGCCAGCGCATGTCTTCCGCTGTCGTGTCGATGGTCAGGAAATCCAAGACCCGCAGGATGGGGTCGGATTGGACCGCGCGGCCGCTCGCGCTCATGACCGTGTCCGGTACGACGCGGTCCGGGTGAGAAGGTTGAACAACGCCAGCGGATTGGTCACCGCATAACGCCAGAACAGCCGCCTCGGCTCCCGCGCGAGCCGATGCAGCCATTCCAGTCCGCACGACTGCATCCACGCGGGCGCACGTGAATAGTCGCCGGTCACGAAATTGAAGCAACCGCCGGATGTGACAACCCATCCGGCCTTCAGATGCGCCTTGTTGCGCACGCAGAAATCATATTCTTTTGGAACGCCAAGCCCGACCCACACGACATCGGCGCCCGAAGCGTTGATCTCGTCCACGATCGCCGCTTCGTCTTCCGGATTGAAATAGCCATTGCGGCGCCCAACGATCCGCAGGCCCGGATATCTTACGACCAGTTCCTCGGCGCAGCGCGCGTTCACATCTTCGCGGCCGCCGAACAAAAAGAATTTGAGGCCGGCCGCGCAAGCCGCCTGCGCCGCGTCATGGATGAAATCGGTGGTGGCGCTGCGTTCGGGGATCGGTGAGCGCGTGAGGATCTTCGAGGCGAGCACCAGCGGCTGGCCATCGGCATGGATAAGCGTCGCCTGCTCGAAGACGCGGCGAAACGTCGGGCTGGTCATCGACATGGAAATCGCGTGGCCGTTGGCGGCGAATACGAGCTTGGGGGCGCGGTCGTAGCTGCGCGCGGCCAGGCAATCGCCCACCATCAGCTTGGTCATCTGCTCGCGCGAAACGCAGGCCGTACGGATGCCGCCGACCATGACCTCGCGATAGTTGCGATAGGTCGCGTTGCGGCGCTCGTGATAGCCGTTGCCGCGGCGCGGCGCCGGAACCGCCTGCGATTTGCGCGACTGGCACATCAGTGCGCGTTCCTCCGCCGCACCACTTCCAGCGGCGTGCGCAGCAGGATCAGCGCGTCAAGCGCGGCGCCCGCGTGGGCGGCATACCACAGGTCCATGTCGACGCGGCTGCGCATGGCATCGAGCGTGCGCGTTTCGCCGCGCAAACCGTGCACCTGCGCCCAGCCGGTGATGCCCGGCTTGACGCGCTGGCGCAGCGAATAGTTCGGGATCAGCCGGCCATACATTTCGTCATGCGCCACGGCATGCGGGCGCGGACCGACGAGCGACATCTCGCCCCGGATGACGTTCAGCAATTGGGGAAGCTCATCGAGGCTGGCCTTGCGCAGCACGCGTCCGGCGCGGGTGACGCGGGCATCGCCTTCGCGCACCTGCACGACATCGGCGCCGTCTTCGAGCACCGTCATGGTGCGGAATTTCAAGATCCGGAACGGCATGCCATCGAGGCCCAGCCGCGTCTGCCGGAACAACACCGGCCCGCGCGAATCGAGCGCGATGAAAGCGGCGGCAAGCAGCATCGCCGGCGCGAAGACCACCAGGGCACACGACGCCAGCGCGATGTCGGTGACGCGTTTGAAGGCAAGCTGGATGACCGAGGGACCGAATTGTGTCGCGCGGCGATCGCGCCGGGGAAGGCGCAGGACCTGCGCGGAAGTGCGGTCGACGCCATTGGCTGTCAGCGCTTTGCTTGCGCCTTCCCAGACCGGCTCTTCCACCGCTTGTTCCCGGGCGCCCACATGGCCCTCCGAAATGATTTCCGCGAGGGAAGAACTGCATCAGCCGCGCCATATGAGCGCCCATTGCGCTGTGCCGCATGAGGACGAAGCTGTTCGAAAACCGGATTCTGCACGCCGGTTCGCTCACATACGACGCCCGCGAGTCCCTGAAAGAGATGCGCGCGTATCAAATCGGGATCGGGCTGGTTAGCCCATCAGATCGCGCTGCCAGTTTCGCAGGCGCGGATTGCCGGCGCGCAATATGGGGACGACGGAGGCGATGTTGGCCTCGTGTAGGGCAATGCCGTAGCGCGGCAGAAGCCAGCGATCCTGGGTACCGTCCAGGGTGCCGGAGAGCGTGGTAAACGCTCCCTCATAGCCCGCCTCGCGCACGGCCTCGCGTGCCTGACGCGAGATATCGGGCGTGTTGCCGAACGGATAAGCGAAATAGCGGCAGGCGCCGAGCTTTTCGCCGATGATCTGCTTGGGCAACAGCGCCTGTTCGCGCAAGTGCTCTTTCGTCTGCGCCGCGTTCATGGGCCAGTGCCAATGAGCATGCGCGCCGATCTCCACACCGCGCGCCGCAAGTTCGCCAACCTGGTTCCAGGTGAGAAAGTCCTCCGAAGAAAAATCCTCGAAGAGATGGCCGAGGCGCGCCTCCATCAGCGCTTTGCGCATGGCGGCGAAAACGGGTTTGGCCGCCTCCGCTTCACCGGCGCGAAGTCTTGCGATCGCCTGCGATGCGATAGCCTCGCGCTCGCCGCGCAATTCGATCTCGAAGCTGTCGAATGCGTAACGGCCCTCGGGCGCGTAGAAGAGGAAGAGCCGCGCCAGCGTCAGCGGATTCCATTCGCCGGTGTCGATATGCTGCGTGCTCAGAAACAGCGTCCAGGGCAAGCCGAGATCTTCGAGAATGTCCGCTGCGAGGGTCGTATCCGCATAGCCGTCGTCCGACATCAGGAACACGGCCTTGGTATGCTTGTCGGGGTGTTTCATAACGTCGCCAAGCGCAGCCAAAGGCAATACGTCGAAATTCTCCTTCAACGTGCGCGCGATATGGCGAAATTCTTCCAGCGCGTGCTGATTGATCTGGATTCGCGGATCGCGGATATGGCGCGCGACACCGTGGAAGAACAGCGCGGCGGGCCGGCCGAATGCTCTCAGCGCGGCAGGCGGCATTTGCCGCGCCGCTGCCCTCAGACCGGATCCGAAGAAGCTCGCCATGATTGCTACGCCGCGATTGCTACGTCGCGATTGTTACGTCGCGATTGTTACGACTGCTGCAACGTTCATACCGCGCGAGGTGTGGCGCAATCGTTACAGGCGTCGCCGCGGCCCAATCCGGACCGCGGCAGCGCCGATGTTATGGCCTGTCTTTCGACGGAATGGCGGCCACTTCCGCCGGCGACATCAGGCGCATGGCGTTCACGATGCAGGCCTCGCGATCGCCTTCGCGGTCGGCCACCTGCAGGTCCCAGTCGGCTGGGCCGCACACGCTATCCGGTCCGTGGAACTTGGTGATCAGGCGCGCGTCCATATACGACAATGCCGCGCAGGGCTGATTGAACGTCACTTTGTAAGTGCGGTCCGGGTTGACGCTGACATACATGGTGTGCGGATCGGGCGACTTCCATTCGCCCATGTCGCGGCTGCGAAAGCAGGCGCCGGACGACACGTCCTGCCCAGACGCGTGGCCGGTGCAAACCGCCGCCAATATGGCGCCGCTTAAGAGTGCAAGAATTGTTGTGCGCATCTTTCTATCCTCATTCGTCGTTCGCCCTTCCCCCCGCATTCTAGCGCGATTTTGAACCGATGGGCGACGAATGCTGACGAACACCCCGATGTGATGAGCCCACCTGGAGCCTCATCTGCCCACGCTGGCATAGGTGAAACCTGCATCGGCCATGATCGCGGGACGGTAGATGTTGCGCAGATCGACCATCAGAGGACGCTTGAGCAGGGCCTTCATGCGCGCCAGATCGAGGGCGCGGAACTCGTTCCACTCGGTGAGGATGACCACGCCATCGGCATCCTTCAGCGGCGCATAGGCATCGGCGCACAACTCGACGTCGAGAAGCTTTGCCGCTTCTTTGGCGCCTTCGGGATCGTAGGCTCGCACCTTGGCACCGGCCTTCTGCAAGGCCGGCACGATCACCAGACTGGGTGCATCGCGCATGTCGTCGGTGTTGGGCTTGAAGGTGAGGCCCAACACAGCGACCGTCTTGCCCTTCACCCCCCCAAAAGCCTCGATGACCTTCTCGGCCATGCGCGCCTTGCGGTCTTCGTTGACCGAAACCACCGTCTCCACGATGCGTGTGGTGGCGCCCACTTCGATCGAGGTTCTGAGCAGCGCCAGCGTATCTTTGGGAAAGCACGAACCGCCAAAGCCCGGACCCGCATGGAGGAACTTGGCGCCAATGCGCCCATCCAGGCCGATGCCGCGGGCGACATCCTGCACGTCGGCCCCCACCTTCTCGCAGAGATCGGCCATCTCGTTGATGAACGTGATCTTGGTCGCCAGAAAAGCATTGGCCGCGTATTTGATGAGCTCCGCCGTTTCGCGCGCCGTGAACAGCATGGGCGTCTCGTTGAGATAGAGCGGACGATAGACTTCCTTCAGCACATTTTTTGCGCGTTCGGTATCGCAGCCGACCACCACGCGGTCGGGTTTGCGAAAATCCTCGATGGCGGAACCTTCGCGCAGAAATTCCGGATTGGAGGCGACGTCGAACGTGGCATCCGGCCGCGCCTTGCGGATCACTTCCTCGACCTTGCGGCTGGTGCCCACCGGCACTGTCGACTTGGTGACGATGGTCGCATAGCCGCAGAGCGCCTCCGCAATCTCCTGCGCCGCGGCAAACACATAAGTGAGGTCCGCATGGCCGTCGCCACGACGGCTTGGCGTGCCTACGGCGATGAACACGGCCTCGGCCCCCGCCACGGCTTTGTTCAGATCGCCGGTGAACGACAGGCGTCCCCCCTTCACATTGGCCGCTACCACTTCGTCCAGGCCGGGCTCGAAGATCGGAATTCGCCCAGCCCGCAACGCTTCGATCTTGGCGGCGTCCTTGTCCACGCAAACCACGTCGTGACCGAACTCCGACAAGCATGCTGCCGACACCAGACCCACATAGCCTGTCCCAATCATTCCGATACGCATGCAAAATTCCTCATGACAAATCGCCCGCGAGCCAAGCGGGTGCCGGGCAAATCAGCCATCAATGTAACACGCTCTTTGCGGCCTGCGATTTTCGCGTTTTCCGCGATTTCCCCGTGCGCCGCGACGCACAGCGCTTTTGGGCGCCTCTAGGCGCAGCGCTGCCGAGGCTCGATATGGCGTTCCCGCTCGCGCAGCCGCGCCGCCGCCTCTTCGCACCAGTCGGCCAGGATCGAGCTGTGCCCGTGTGCGCGCAACTTCTCGGCGCTGTCGTACAACCGGGCAACCAACTCAATATTCGTCAACTCCGCTGCATCACGCAAATCGCGATTTCCTGTCTCTCTTCGATGTCGCATCCAATCACGAAAATGCGAAGCTATTGTGACGAAGGCTAGGGGAAAGCGGGGCATTTCCCTGTCGTTCCAACGTCATACGACCCTGCCGCGATTGACGGACGCGGCCGCGCTCCCCTACTGTGCGCCCGCTGCAAAAGACATCTCCATGACCGACATCGATTCGCGCAAAGCGCGGGCGCGCGCGTGGTTCGAATCCCTGCGCGACAGCATTTGCCAGTCTTTCGAGACGCTGGAGCGTGAGGCGCCATCTGCGCTCTATCCCGGCGCACCGGCGCGCTTCGCCTTGAAACCCTGGTCCAAAGCCAGGGGCGCCGATGGCGCCGATCAGGGCGGCGGCGTGATGGGGATGATGCGCGGCCGGCTGTTCGAGAAAGTCGGCGTCCACACCTCCACCTCGCACGGCACGCTGGCGCCGGATTTTGCCAAACAGGTGAAAGGCGCCGGATCGGTGCCGCATTATTGGGCGACGAGCATCAGCTTGATCGCCCACATGAAGAATCCGCGCGTGCCGGCGGTCCACATGAACACGCGCATGCTTGTGACGGCCGATTGCTGGTTCGGCGGCGGTGCGGACCTCAATCCCACGGTGGATGAGCAGCGTTCGCTGGAGCATCGCGATGCGCAGGACTTCCATGCGCGCTTGAAACAGGCCTGCGACGCCTTCAGGCCGGATGCTTATGAGCGTTATTCCAAATGGGCGGAGGAATATTTCTGGCTGCCGCATCGCGGCGAGCCGCGCGGCGTCGGCGGCCTCTTCTTCGATCATCTCGAAGGCGATTGGGAGCGCGATTTCGCCTTCACCCAAGCGGTCGGCGAAGCGTTCACGGACATCTATCCTCGGCTCGTGCGCCGCCACATGTCGGAGCCGTGGAGCGAGGACGAGAGCGCGCAGCAGGCAAAATGGCGCAGCCGCTATGTCGAGTTCAACCTGCTCTACGATCGCGGCACCACCTTCGGCCTGAAAACGGGCGGCAATGTGGAGAGCATCCTTTCCTCGATGCCCCCTTCGGCCAAATGGCCGTGATGGGCTACAAGATCGGGCCATGACCACGAAGATTCGGCTGGGTTCGCGCGGCTCTCCGCTTGCTCTTGCACAGTGCGAGCAAGTGGCACGGCTGCTCGCGCGCATGGCAGGCGAAACGGCCGAACGCTTTCCGATCGAGGCCTTCACCACCAGCGGCGACAGGATTCAAGACCGCAAGCTGATCGACGCCGGTGGCAAGGGGCTGTTCACCAAAGAACTGGACGAAGCGTTGCTGGCCGGACGCATCGACGCTGCCGTCCATTCGATGAAGGACCTGCCGACCAAGCTGCCGGACGGCGTCGTTCTGGCCTCGGTGCCGGCGCGCGAGGATCCACGCGATGCCTTCGTGAGCAGCAAGGCGCGCGAGCTGATGGCGCTGCCAAAAGGCGCCGTCGTCGGCACCGCCAGCCTGCGCCGGCAGGCGCAGACGCTGCATCTGAGGCCCGATCTCAAAGTGGTGACATTGCGCGGCAGCGTGCAGACGCGGCTGAAGAAGCTGGAGGACGGTGCGATCGACGCGACCTATCTCGCCTTCGCCGGACTGAAACGGCTTGGGCTCGAAGGCCACGCCGCGAGCTTGATCGACACGGAGCTGATGCCGCCGGCGCCGGGTCAGGGTGCGCTGGCCGTGACCGCGCGATCGAGCGATGTCGCCACCCTGGAGGCGCTGAAGCGTTTGACCGTCGCCGAATTCGAGGTCGCCACTATTGCAGAGCGCGCATTTCTGGCGGCGCTCGACGGTTCCTGCCGCACGCCTATCGCGGCACTGGCGAAACTGGAGGGACAACGGCTTTCCTTCATTGGCGAATTTCTGTCACTCGATGGCGCGAAGCGCTGGCGGAAGGCGGCGCAGATCGCGCTGGGTGCGGACGCCCGCGGCGATGCACAAGCGCTCGGCGCCAAGCTCGGCGGCGAAATCCGCAAGGAAGCCGGGACAGGTTTCCAGCCGGAGAACATGAATGGCTGGTGAGCGCAAACCGCTATTGCGAGCTTTGCGCGGCGAGGTGTTGCCGCGTCCGCCCATCTGGCTGATGCGGCAGGCGGGGCGTTATCTGCCCGAATATCGCGCTTTGCGGGCGCGCGCGCGCGGGTTCATCGATTTCTGCCTGACGCCGGAGCTTGCCATCGAGGCGACGCTCCAGCCCGTGCAGCGCTTCGGCATGGATGGCGCGATCCTGTTCGCCGACATTCTGCTCATTCCGCACGCGTTGGGCCAGCACGTCGCCTTCGTGGAGAACGAAGGGCCGCGCCTGGAACCCATCCGCGACGCCGCAGCGCTTGCCAAACTTTCGGACGCGCATTTGCGTGAAACGCTTGCGCCCGTGATGCAGACGCTCAAAGGCGTTCGCGCCGCGCTTGCCGGCGAGGTGGCGCTGATCGGATTTGCCGGTGCGCCCTGGACGGTGGCTACCTATATGATCGAAGGCCGCGGCCACACGGATTTCGAGACCATCCGCGCGATGGCGTGGAGCGAACCGAAGCTCTTCGCCGCGCTGATCGACCGGCTTGTCCAAGCAACGACCACTTATCTCATTGCACAGGTCCAAGCCGGCGCAGAAGCGCTGCAGCTTTTCGATAGCTGGGCCGGCGCCGTTCCCGCGGCGCTGTTCGCGCGCGCGGTCATCGATCCGACGGCGCGCATCGTGAAGGCGGTGAAGGCGCAACACCCGCAAGTGCCGATCATCGGCTTCCCGCGCGCGGCCGGTTCGCATTTGGCCGATTACGTCGCGCAGACCGGTGTCGATGCAGTCGGTGTCGATCACTTGACGGATCTGGCCGGCGCGTCGGCCGCGATGCCCGATGGCGTCGCGGTGCAGGGCAATCTCGATCCCGTGCTGTTGCTCAAAGGCGGCGCCGCAATGGAAGACGAAACCAGGCGCGTGCTGCGTGTGATGGAGGGACGGCCGTTTGTCTTCAATCTCGGTCACGGCGTGATGCAGCAAACGCCGCCCGATCACGTCGCGGCGCTGGTGGCGCTCGTCGCAAGCCATGCGCGCCTCGGCCCCCGATGAAGATTTACATCCTTTCGTAGCCTTTCTACTGTCGTTGTTCGCCGGCGCGGAGATCAAAACATGTCACGCACGCGGATCGTGGGTCATCGCGGATGCGGCTTTCTGGCGCCGGAGAATAGCCTAACGGGCTTTCGCCGCGCCGTGGAGATGAAACTCGATGGCACGGAGTTCGACATCCACATGACGAAAGATCGTGCGCTTGTCGTGCTGCACGATCCGTGGCTGGAGCGCACGACGAGCGGCACGGGCGCGGTCGGCGACATGACCTTTCACGACTTGAGGGGAGCGCGCATCCACGGAACCGACGAGCCAATTCCAACAATGCGCGAAGTTCTCGACGTGCTTGCGCCTTCAGCTTGCGAATTGCATGTCGAGATCAAGACCGATGTCCGCGGCGAGCCCTATGACGACATCGTGGCGGCCGTGCTTGACGAAATCCGCGGACGGCATCTCGAAGAGCGCACCATTTTCACCAGCTTCATCCCGGAGGACCTGCACCGCGTGCGCGCCCTTTCACCGCAGGCACGCGTGCTGTGCTCGATCAACAGGACGTCCGCCGAGGCGCGTGGTGGGTTTGCCGAGGCGATTGCGGCCTTCGCCGAACTCGAGGGCTGCCTGTTTGCCGTCGAAAAGAACCTGCTTCTCCATGCGTTCGACGATTTCGCGCCCACGCTGGGGGCCGACCGTCTGGGTGTCTGGTTGGTCGACAAGGCCGAGGGCGTGACGTATTGGCACAACCGCGCGGTTCGTCAGATCACCACAGACCGACCCGACATCGCCATCAGCGCAATAGTGGATCGATAGGGACGTCGGCCATTCTGACTGCCGCCTAGCGTGCCGTTGATGACATGTCGCGACAATTGCTCCACGATAATGCACCGCAGTTTGTGAAAGCCTGCGCGCGTAATGTAAGATTACGGATGACTCGTTGCATGTACCAGGGAGCCTGTTGATTTGACGGATACTATCGAGGACAAAGACATCGTTCAGCGTCTTTGGGAGCATTATGAGCCTGCCCTAACCGAGCTTTTGGTCAGCCAACGCACTGGCGCGCCCGTCTCCATGCCGGCCGATTTGAACAGCAAGGCGCAACTGCTTTCGTTCGTGTTGTACGATCCGCATATCGCGCTGGTCTGGGGAGACGAGCTTGCCTACTCTCAGCTTGAGATTTGGCGTCCTTACATCCTCGCCAGCAAACGTCGCATCGTCACGCTCTCGCGCGCGCTCAAGCGCGAAGGGCCGGTGCCGGGCCTGAAACGAACGCCGAGCTATAGCTTCAAGGCCGGGTTTCCCATCAGCGCAGGCTATGCAGCGTCCAGCTTGAGCGCGCTGATCTACATCACCGACAAAAATGAAAATCTCGGACTCATGCGCGCCTATCCGGGCTTGATCCACGTCTGCGGACATCACGGAGATTCCGAAAAGCACTCCAGTTTCAGCCGGCTGCCAGCGGCCTATGACTTTCTGCTCGTCGCGGATGCGCATTCCATGATGCGTTACATCCGGTCCGACATACATATGGCCACCAATCGCATGATCCCGATAGGAAACACCGTAGTCGCGGATGTCGAGTTTACCGAAGAAAGATCGGAGTTTTCGCGGCTTCTCTATGCGCCCACATTCGAGGGCTATAGCGATTCCGCGAACTTCAGCTCGCTCAAGTCCGGCGGCGCATCCATTGCGGCATGGCAAGATGGAACGTCGCGGATCGCATTGCTGCGGCCCCATCCGGGGACGGGGAAGCGCCTGCCCGACTATCGGACAATCGCGACGGAATTCCCGAAACCCGCGATCGCATCCGAGATTAAGGGCAAAGCCAAGCAGTTCAACTGGTCCGACTTTCTCGTCGCCGATATTTCAGGTGTGACATCGGAATACCTCTTCACCGGCAAGCCGATCGTGATTCCGATTTCCGAAAGCGACGGCTGGAAGCACGATTATGTGAACGGCACGAACCTGAAGGATTACATCTATATGTGGGACTACAAGAAGGAGTCCCTCAATCACTTCGTCCAAGCCATCAAATCCGATCCCCTCAGGGATGCCCGTTTGGCGCGCCGATCCTCGCTTTATGCAGGAGCAAAAACATTCGCGGATTCAAGCGCGCTATTCGAACAGGCGCTCGGATATTTTATCCAAGCGCATCGCTGGCACCGCCTGCGCCAGGGCGCCCAAGCGGACTCCGCAGGCAACGTGCCTCTGCGTCGAAGACCGTTGCCGAAAAGTGCCGAACTTTCCGAGCTCGTCAAGAACATCATCAAAGGCAAGGTGGCACTCAAAGCCTGACGGCTATGGACTCGCGGCATCGACCATGCCCGTAACGCGGTCCAGTTCTCGCGAGAATCCATCCGACCGGGTTGCGCCGACATCGATAAAATATTCCAGCGCCTTTCGCCTATTGTCCTTGAGGAAATCGTCTCCGCTCACGATAACCTGCTCGATCAGACGCAACAGAGAATTGGCGTCAGCAAATTCGTAGCAATATTCCGAATAGCTCATGCTGGACGGCGCTACCCGCACGCCGCTGTCCGAGGGCGCATACAGAAATATCGGCCTCTGCGTCGGGAGAAAGTCCGTCACCACACTTGAAATATCCGCGATCAGGAAATCGACATCGCGAACGGCGTTTACCACCGATGATGATCGCCCAATGATCGTCACGCAGTTCTCCGGAAACGCGCGGCGATAGGTGGTTTCGCAGTTTTCAAATTCTTTTTTTTGCTTCCCGGTCCACGGGTGAAATTTCACGACAGGCTGCTTGCCCGTGGCGAGCGATATATTCTGCAGAAACTGGATTCCCTCGCCCACGGAAGAATAGAGCTGTTCGTTGTAAAAACCTTCCCAGGTCGGTAGATAGAGAAACCTGCCGAAAACAGTCTCGGTACTCTGCTCGAGGATCGAAGCCAGGCTCGGTCTACCCACGGCGACAAGCCTAAGCCCGTCAAAATTTATGCCCGAGTTGCCGAAGCGGTCGATATGCGCTTGACCCGCGGTCCAGACTTCGTCGTACACGCGAAAGAATTTGTGGCAGCTTGCGCTTTTCTCGCTGTCACCATGTCCTACGAAGACATGCAAAAGCTGATTGTTGCGGAGAAAGTGAATCGCGTTGCCGGTGTTGGACGTGTACAGCACCGCTTTCAATTTGGGACATTTTGTCAGCAGCACTTCCGCGTCGCGCGCCTCCTTTACATAGACGACGTCAAGATCGTTGCGCGTTTTGAGGACGTTAAAGACGAATGGCGATCGCACAATAACAAGAACTTCACGTTCCGATTCCTGCATGTATTCGAGCCACAGATCGACATGGAATTCGGCGCCTGCGCCATCGCCTATGTAAAGCGCCACAACCTTGCGGGCCAATGTGCGGGCATGGCCTTGTGCAAGGTTGTAGAGAGTGGAAGGGGCTGGGGGCGGTTTCGGACTACCCGGCTTGGCCAGCGCCGGACGGGCAGCGGGCTTCGTTGCGATCGCCTGCAATGCAAGTGGCTTGCTGAGCCCGAGGAAACGCCAAAGCCTGATCTTGACGGACCTGGCACGCTTCCACAGGCGTGTCGCGCGCAACCCAGTTGGAGGGCTTTTCTGCACCGCGCGCGATGGAAGGCCTTTATTGGACATCTAATTTTGCTCGGCGATTCAAAAATCGCGAAAAGGACCTGCACGGCAACACTATCGCGCGCCTCCGGTCGCAATCTTCAATAGACATGCTTGATCTGGCCCGGATGTCTGGTCGCCAGCATCTCTTCCATCGCGTCCGCCACCAGTTCCGGGCGCATTCTCAAGCCGGGATCTTCGTTCGGAAACGCTTTCTGGCGCATCGGCGTGTCGGCACGCCGTGGCACGATGCAGCCCACCGCGATACCGTCGTCGCGCCATTCGTCCGCCAGCGCCTGGGTGAGATTCACCACCGCGGCCTTCGACGCCGAATATGCCGCGGTATCTCGCCGTCCGCGGAAATAGCTGCTGGAGGAACACAGCACCAACTGGCCTTTGGTTTGCTGCAGATGTGGAAAGGCGGAGCGCGCAACGTTGATCGAGCCCAGAAGGTTGGTCGATACCACCTCGTCGATCACTGTGGCATCTGCATCGTTCAGACGTCCGACATGCAGAACGCCGGCGAAATTGGCGACCATATCGATCTTCCCGGATTGCGCGACGACATCCGAAAAATGTTTCTCGACCGCCGCTTGATTGCGCACGTCCACTCCCATTGAACGCGAGGCGCCGAAGATCCGCCAACCCTTGCGCTCGAGCCGCTGTTTCACAATCAGCCCAAGACCGGAGGTATCGCCGACAACGATTGCCGTGGGATCCGTCAGCGGCGGCCGATCGAGCGCGATTCCGTGTGCCTGCCCCAAGTACAACAGCTGCTCGGCCAGAAAGAGGTCCACCATTCGTGTGATCTTGAGGTTTGTGTCGGAGCCCTCGATCGCCGCAATGCGCGCCCGTGGATTTACCGACAACAGCACGCCGCAATCGTCCGTGAAGCGCGAAAGATCGTCGTCGCTGTACACTTCATAAGCGGCCGCGAGAATATCCGACCAGAAACCCTGCGGTGTCTGCCCGCGCCGCAAAAGTGTGCGATTGGGAATCCTTTTCAGGATTCCGCTTTCCGGCTCCAGTTCCACGATCGTGTCAGCCGCTTCGACCACGACGTCGGTGGCATCGTAGCTGTCCAGCGCCAGGATGCAGCGTCGAATGATGTCGCTGTCCACGAACGGGCGCACGGCGTCATGAAACAGAAGCTTTTTGCGGGCGCCGCCTTCAAGCACGCCCAGCGCCGCGCGCGTAGATGCCGCGCGCGAAGATCCGCCCTGCACATATTTGACCGGTTTCAATTTGGCATATTTCCCGGCGATGGCTTCGACTTCTTCTCGAAACCCGTCAGGATATGCCACGACGAGTTCATCGATTTCCGGATGGTCGGCGAACACCTGAAGCGGATAGTCCAGCAACGGCCTTCCGGCCAGTGGCGTGAACTGCTTCGGAATCGATTGACCGAACCGGCGTCCCGAACCGCCAGCAAGAATTATAGCCACCGCCATCTCAGTGACGACCTCACCCCGAATTTCGACAAGGCTTAAAGATAGATTTGTTACAGAGTTGTGTAAAGCGCTTATTATATAAGGGCTTTCGCATTCGAGAGGGCGCGGCGGCCTTAATGCGCTCGTTTAGGCCGCGGAAAAGGATTTTGGCGTGCTCGTAGAGAGCAGCATACGGGACACTCCTACGCGTCGTAGCTCAGTACGACATCTTCACTGACGGGGACGGACTGGCAGGTGAGGACGTAGCCCTGCGACACCTCGTCGTCGCTGAGGCCGTAATTCTTCTTCATCGTCACCTTTCCTGCGAGAACTTTCGCGCGGCAGGTGGAACACACGCCGCCCTTGCAGGCATAGGGCGCAGGCAGGCCCGCGGCCTGCACGCTTTCCAGGATATTGCCCTTCTCGGCATTGAAGCTGATCTTCGAGCGGCGACCATCCAGCGTGACGGTAATCTGCGTGCCTTGCGCTTTCTGCTGCAACGCTTCGTCGCGCGCCAGTTGCTCGGCGGAGATTTTTCCGGTGGTGAAGCGCTCGATGAAGATGCGCGCCGGAGCAACACCGCGCGCCTTCAGCGATTCTTCGGCGGCATCCATCATCGGGCCGGGGCCGCAGATGAAGAAGGCGTCGGCCGCGCTCACATCGACCAGCGAGGAAAATACCTCATCGCATTTCGCGGCGTCGAGACGACCATTGAACAGTTCGATCTCCTCCGCTTCGTTTTCGAGGAAGTGATAGATTTCCAGCCGCTCGAGATAGCGGTTCTTGAGCCCCGCGAGTTCTTCCAGGAACATGATCGAAGCGGAGTCGCGATTGCCATAGAGCAGCGTGAAACGCGCGCGCGGATTTTCGTTCAGCACCGTCTTCAATATTGACAGCACCGGCGTGATGCCCGAGCCGCCGGCCAGCGCGACATAATAAGGTTCGGCGCTATCGGTTTGCGGAAGCACAAAGCGGCCGAGCGGCGGCAGGACTTCAATTTCGGCGCCCACTTGCAATGCGCCGTTCGCCCATCCCGAAAAGCGGCCGCCGGGCATCAGCTTCACGGCGATGCGGATTTCGTTTTCATGCGGCGCCATGCAGACTGAATAGTTGCGGCGCAAATCTTCGCCATCCATGTCGGTGCGCAGAGTGAGGTGCTGACCGGCTTTGAAGGCGAACAGGTCTCTCAGTGCAGGCGGAATCTCGAAGCGGATGGACACCGAGTCGGCAGTTTCGCGGCGCACGTCAACGATCTTCAGTTTGTGGAAACCAGCGTTGATGGACATGTCAGTGACACTTGAAACGGTCGAATGGCTCGCGGCAGTCGAGGCAGCGATGCAGCGATTTGCAAGGCGTGGAGCCGAAGCGGCTGAGTTCTTCGGTGTGCGACGAGCCGCAACGCGGGCATTGCGCAACGCTGCGACTGGGCGGTGCGATGCCATAAGCGCGCAATTTCTCGTGCCCTGCATCGCTGATCCAGTCGGTGCTCCACGGCGGCGACAACGTCGTTTCGATCTTCATCGTGGAAAGTCCGGCGCGATCCAGCGCCGTGCGGATATCGGCTTCGATAGCGAGCGTAGCGGGGCAGCCGGTGTAAGTCGGCGTGATGACGACGGCATCGTCCGTGACTTCGCGCACGATGCCGAGATCGACAACGGAGACACACGGAATCTCCGGATCGGAAACGTGGGAGAGAATCTCCAGCACGCGATTCTTCAACGCGGCAGTCATGGTTACCATTGCGCGCCCGGATAGGCGCGTTGCAGAAACTGCATCTCGCTCAACAGATGGCCCAGATGTTCGGAATGATGGCCCTCACGCCCGCCTTTCGCGCCGCGCCGCGGCTTGGGCGGTTCGAGTGACGCCTCTGCCAGAACCTTCGCGACGCGCCCATCCCATTCCGGCTTCAGCTGGCGCACATCCACAGCCACGCCCGACGCGATCAGCGCTTCCGTGACGGCATCGACATCGAACAGTTCCTCGCCAAAGCGCCACACCCATTCGAGGCCAGCGATCATTCGTGCGCGGCTTTCCGCAGTGCCGTCGCCCAGCCGCACCATCCATTCGTTGGCGAGCCTGACATGATAGGCGACTTCCTTCACCGCCTTGGCGGCAATCGCGGCGATGGTGACGTTCTTCGAGGCGCACAATTCGCGGAACAGCAGTTCCTGATAGTTTGAAAAGAGGAACTGCCGCGCAATGGTCTGCGCAAAATCGCCGTTCGGCTGCTCGACCAGCAGGCAATTCTTGTAGTCCAGCACGTCGCGGTGGAACGCCAGCGCATCGGCATCGCGCCCCTCGCCTTCCGCTTCACCGGCGAGTTTGAGGAAATGCGTCGCCTGCCCGATCAAGTCGAGCCCGACATTGGCGAGCGACAGATCGATTTCCAGCATCGGTGCATGCCCGCACCATTCGGAGAGACGCTGACCAAGGATCAAGCTGTCATCGCCCAGCCGGCATGCGTAATCGAAGAGAGCCGAGTCGCGCATCAGATGTTCTTCACACCTTCCGGTATTTTGTAGAATGTCGGATGGCGATAGACCTTGTCCGCGGCGGGCTCGAATAGCGGGCCGGAATCGCTTGGATCGGACGCGACGATCTGTGCCGATGGTACCACCCACAGGCTCACGCCTTCCATGCGGCGCGTATAGGTGTCGCGCGCGGCTTCCAGCGCCATCTTGGCATCGGCGGCATGCACGCTGCCGGCGTGGCGATGCGACAGACCGTTCTTCGCCCGAATGAAAACTTCCCACAAAGGCCAGCTCTTCGTCATTCCGCCGCCTCGCGCATGTCGTGTTTCGCGGCATGCGCCGATGCAGCCTCGCGCACCCAGGCGCCGTCTTCCCACGCCTTCACGCGGGCAGCGACGCGCTCTTTGGCGACCGGGCCTTCGCCGCGCACCACCGCGAAGAATTCCTCCCAGTCGATGGCGCCGTAATCATATGACCCCCGCGCTTCGTTCCACTTCAGATCGGCATCGGGGACGGTGAGGCCAATCGCTTCGGCTTGCGGCACCGTCACGTCGATAAATTTCTGACGCAGCTCGTCATTCGTTTCGCGCTTGATGCGCCAGCGCACGCTTTGCGCCGTGTTGGGCGATTGATCGTCCGGCGGCCCGAACATCATGATCGACGGCCACCACCAGCGGTTCAGCGCATCCTGCGCTATGCGCTTCTGCGCCGCTGTACCTGCGGCCAGCGCCATCATGATCTCGTAGCCCTGGCGCTGGTGAAAGCTTTCTTCCTTGCACACGCGCACCATCGCGCGCGCGTACGGACCATAGGATGTGCGCTGCAGCGGCACCTGATTCATGATCGCCGCGCCATCCACCAGCCAGCCGATGGCACCGATGTCCGCCCATGTCAGCGTTGGATAATTGAAAATCGTGGAATATTTTGCGCGGCCGGAATGTAGCGCCTCGATCATCTCTTCGCGCGATGTGCCGAGTGTTTCGGCGGCGGCGTAGAGATAAAGCCCGTGGCCGCCCTCGTCCTGCACCTTCGCGAGCAGGATCGCTTTGCGGCGCAAATTGGGGGCCCGCGTGATCCAGTTTCCTTCCGGCAGCATACCGACGATTTCGGAATGGGCATGCTGCGAAATCTGTCGCACCAGTGTTTTGCGATAGGCTTGCGGCATCCAATCCTTGGGTTCGATGAAATCGTCCGCCGCGACGCGGGCTTCAAAGGCTTCCAGCAGCGCGGGCTCTTCATCAGCGAGCGATATTGCCGCTGCCTTCTGGCCCTTGTCTTTCAATTCCGTGGTGTACATGCGCACTCCTGCCGAGGGACGGAGTATATAATAGCCTGACCATTCGGTCAATTAATTACCTTGCCGCCCAAACTCCGCGAAAGTCCTTGAAATACCGCAATTTTCTCGCCTTTCTGGTTGACGACCGTCACCTGATAAACGCCCGAGCGCCCCGAAAGCGCCGCTTCTTGGGCCTCGGCCACCAGCCGGTCGCCTTCCCGCCCTGGCGCGAGGAACGCGATGGTCGCGTTCTGCGCCACCGTCTCGACATTGCGCGAGTTGCAGGCATAGGCGAAGGCCGTGTCCGCCAGCGCGAAGATCATCCCGCCGTGACAGATGGCGTGACCGTTGAGCATGTCCTTGCGCACCACCATGGCGATGCGCGCATGCCCTTCGCGCGCTTCCTCGATCTCGATGTTCCAGGCCGCGCCGGTGCCTTCGCGGCTGCGAAGATGTTCGGCGATTTTGCGCGCCATGTCGTCCGCGTTCATTCAAACCTCGAAAATTGACCGTCCAGCCGTTCTCTTTTAAGCCTATCACAAACGAGAGCGGGGCCAGCCCGCGGATATTGGGAGGTGGCCGTGGCCTACGAAACCATTCTGTTCGAAGTGTCGAACGGCGCGGCACGGATCACGCTAAACCGGCCGGATCGTTTGAATTCTTTCACCGTGCAGATGCATGGCGAAGTGGCCGATGCGCTCACGAAAGTGGAAAGTGACGCAAGCATTCGCGCGCTGCTCATCACCGGCGCTGGCCGCGGGTTTTGTGCAGGACAGGATTTGTCGGACCGCGCGGTGGTGCCCGGCGCCGATGGTCTCGATCTCGGCGAGTCGCTGGAGAGCCGCTACAATCCGCTCATCAAGCGCATCGTGAACTTGCCCAAGCCGGTGATCTGCGCCGTGAACGGCGTGGCCGCGGGGGCAGGCGCGAACATCGCCTTCGCCTGCGATATCGTGTTTGCGGCGAAAAGCGCGAAGTTCATTCAATCCTTTGCAAACATCGGCCTGGTTCCCGATTCCGGCGGCACATGGATTTTGCCGCGGCTTGTGGGCCATGCGCGTGCGATGGGGTTGGCGCTGACGGGCGAACCGCTCAGCGCCGAGAACGCACAAGCGTGGGGTCTTATCTGGCGCTGTGTGGAAGACGATCAGTTGAAAGAAGAAAGCAACAAGGTGCTGCAACGTTTTGCTCTGGGGCCGACGAAAGGTCTCGCGGCGATCAAGATGGCGATGCGCAAAGGTTGGGACGTGGACCTTGCGACGCAGCTCAACCTCGAGCGCGATCTGCAACGCGATCTCGGCCGTTCCGCCGATTACAAGGAAGGCGTCGCCGCTTTCGGCGAGAAGCGCGCACCCAAGTTTAGCGGCCGCTAGGAGGCTCTCATGAAATTGCAAAGCTACGTCGCGGACAAATGGATCGCGCCGGAAGGCAATCTCACAGCCATCGCCTCGGCGGTGACCGGCGACACGGTGGCCGAGATCGGAACAACGGTGCGCGATTTTGCGGGCGTGCTGGCACACGCACGCAATGTCGGCGGCCCCGCTTTGCGCAAGATGACGTTTCACCAGCGCGCCAAAATGCTGAAGGCAATGGCCGATGCGATCATGGCGCGGAAGGACGAGCTTTACGAACTCTCCTACAACACCGGCGCCACGAAAGCCGATGGCTGGATCGACATCGAGGGCGGCGCGGGCACGCTGTTCGCCTATTCCTCCAAAGGCAGACGCGAGTTGCCGAACGACACGGTGCTCATCGACGGCGGCGTCGAGGGCCTTTCCAAGCGCGGCACCTTCGTCGGACAGCATGTGATGACGTCGCTGCAGGGCGCGGCGGTGCATATCAACGCGTTCAACTTTCCGGTGTGGGGCATGCTGGAAAAGCTTGGCCCCACACTGCTGGCCGGCGTGCCCGCCATCGTGAAGCCCGCGACGGCCACGTCTTATGTCACCGAAGCGGCGGTGCGCATCCTGATCGAGGCGAACGTGTTGCCGAAAGGCGCGCTGCAATTGATCGTGGGACCGATCGGCGATCTGTTCGATCATCTGACCGGTCAGGATGTGGTCTCGTTCACCGGCTCCGCGCAAACGGCGCAGACACTTCAGCGCCATCCGGTGATCGCGCGCGAAAGTGTGCGCTTCATTGCAGAGCGGGATTCGCTTAACGCCGCGGTGCTGGGGCCGGGCGCAGTGGCCGGCACGCCGGAATTCGACCTCTTCGTGAAGGAAGTTGTGCGCGAGATGACGGTGAAGGCCGGGCAGAAATGCACCGCCATCCGCCGCGCGCTCGTTCCCGCCGCACAGATTGATGCTGTGGAAAGTGCGCTGAAGAAGGCGCTGAGCGAAATCGTGATCGGCGATCCGCGCGACGAGAAAACCCAGATGGGGGCGCTGGTCTCCGCCGCGCAGCGCGATGACGTGCGCAACAAGATTGATACGCTTTCCAAAGAAGCGCGCGTCGTCTTCGGCGATCCGAACAAAGCGGACGGCAAAGGTGCATTCCTGTCACCAGTGCTGCTGCGTTGCGACGAGCCGGGCAAAGCAACCCGCGTGCATGACACCGAAGCCTTCGGCCCGGTTGCGACCTTGATGCCTTACAAGGATGTGAGCGACGCCATCGCACTGGTCAATCGCGGACAAGGTTCGCTGGTGATGTCGCTCTACACCTACGATCCGAATGTCGCGCGCGAGGTTCTGCTCGGATCGGGCGCATTCCACGGGCGGTTGTTCATTCTGGATCGCGATTGCGCGAAGGAATCCACCGGACATGGCTCACCGCTGCCCAATCTCATTCATGGTGGGCCGGGGCGCGCCGGTGGCGGCGAAGAGATGGGCGGGCTGCACGGGCTGATGCATTACATGCAGCGCACCGCGCTTCAGGGCTCGCCGCGCATGCTGACCGGCGTGACGCATGAATGGATGCGTGGTGCGCCCGAGATGCGCGAAGGCCCGCACCCGTTCCGGCTGAAGCTTGGCGAACTGGAACTGGGCAAGACGCTGATCACCAAATCGCGCACCATCACGCTCGACGACATCGAGAAATTCGCGCACTTCACCGGCGATACGTTCTATGCGCACATGGACGAGGAAGCCGCGAAGGCCAATCCGCTGTTCGGCGGGCGCGTGGCGCATGGCTATCTGCTGCTCTCTTTCGCGGCCGGACTATTTGTCGATCCCGCGCCGGGGCCGGTGCTGGCGAATTACGGGCTGGACAATCTGCGTTTCACCAAACCGGTGAAGCCCGGCGACAGCATCACCGTGCAACTCACCGCGAAATCAAAATCGCTGCGCAATCCGGAGATGGGCGAAGTGCGCTGGCAGGTGATCATCACCAACCAGAACAACGAAACGGCGGCGACCTATGAACTGCTGACGATGAACGCGGTGTGATGGACTTCGCCTCGCGCGCGGAACTGGAAGCAGAGCAGCTTGTGCGGCTGAAATGGTCGCTCGCACACACTTATCAGAACGCACCCTATTACCGCACGAAATGCGAGGCAGCGGGCGTCGCGCCGGATGACCTGAAATCGCTGACCGATCTGGCGCGCTTACCTTTCACGCTAAAAAGCGATTTCCGCGAGAACTATCCTTTCGGCATGTTTGCCGTTCCGCGCGAGCAATGCGTGCGCGTGCATGCCTCATCGGGCACCAGCGGCAAACCCACAATCGTCGGCTATACGCAGGCCGATCTCGATTTGTGGAATACGCTCATCGCGCGCTGCATCACCGTGGCGGGCGGAAAGCGCGGCGACGTTCTGCATAACGCTTATGGCTATGGCCTGTTCACTGGCGGCTTGGGCCTGCACGGTGGCGCGGAAAAACTGGGCTGCGTCGTGGTGCCCGCGAGCGGCGGGCAGACGGAGCGGCAAGTGCAGCTCGTCTGCGATCTGAAGCCGCGCATCATCTGCTGCACGCCGAGCTACATGCTGGTGCTGGCCGAAGCGCTGGAACGCGCGGGCGTGGATCCACGCGAGACATCGCTCGAAATCGGCATCCACGGGGCTGAGCCGTGGAGCGACGAGATGCGGCGCGAAATCGAGAAGCGCTTCGCTATCGCAGCGCTCGATATCTATGGCCTGTCGGAAGTGCTCGGCCCCGGCGTGGCGCAGGAACGCGCCGATGCGCCTGGCGCTCTCACGGTTTGGGAAGATGAATTTCTGCCAGAGATCGTCAATCCAGACACCGGTGCACCATTGCCCGACGGTGAGGAAGGCGAACTCGTCTTCACGTCATTGTCGAAAGAGGCGGTGCCGATCATCCGCTATCGCACCGGCGATCTCTCGCGGCTTTCGCCGCCGGTGGGCGATTTGCCGATGCGGCGCATGGATCGCATCACCGGGCGCAGCGACGACATGCTCATCATCCGCGGCGTGAACATCTTTCCACGCCAGATCGAGGAACTGATCGTTTCCGAGCCGGGGTTATCGCCACATTACCGGATCGACCTGCGCCGCGAAGGCACGATGGATTCGCTTATCATAACCTGCGAATCCGCTGCCGGCGGCGAAGGTGGAAGCGCGCGAGTGACACTGTCACTACGCATGAAGTCGCGTTACGGGCTCACGGCGCAGATTGTGATTGTCGAAGCCGGTTCGTTGCCCCGCTCCGAGGGCAAGGCGAAGCGCGTGTTCGATCACCGGAAATAACCCGCTCCCTCATCGCCCGCTTCATGCGGGCGACCCAATTTGTTTTTGAAAATGAGTCACCCGGAAAAGCGGGTAATGACGGGCTTATTCGGAAGGCCACGCTTCGAGAACTTCCACGAACTTCGCCAGCCAGGCATTCGTCTGGAACGCGTCGATCACGCGGTGGTCGATGGTGAGGGTGACATAGGCCATCGGGCGGATTTCGATTTTGTCGTCGCGCACCATCGCGCGCTTCTCCAGCTTGCCGACGCCGAGAATGGCCGATTGCGGCTGGTTGATGATGATCGGCGTGGCAACCAGCGAGCCCGACACGCCGTGATTGGAGATCGAGAACGTGCCCCCGCGCACGTCGTCCTGCACGAGTTTGCCGTTGCGCGCTTTCTCCGTGAGTTCGGTGAGACGCTTGGCAATCTCGAGCAAAGACATCGTTTGCGCGCGACTGATGACGGGGACGATCAACCCCTTCTCACCCAGCGCAGTGCCGATGCCGATGTTCACGTCTTCGTAGATATCGATGCGGTCGTCATACCAGCGGCCATTGACCGCCGGAGCAACTTTCATCGCAGCGACTGACGCGGCCACGAAATAGGGCGTGTAGGTGAGATTGGCGCCTTCTTTGGCGAAGGCGTCCTTGTGCGCGGCGCGGTGCGCGGCGATGGCGGTGAAATCGGCTTCGAAGACGGCGGTCACGTGCGGGGCGACCGTCACCGAATGGGTGAGATGTTCGGCGATGCGCTTGCGCATGGAATCGTGCGGGATGCGCGTGATGCCGCGAGCGGGCGCGCTGGCGCGGCGCGCGACTTCGGCCTGGATGTCTTCGCGCGCGAGCTTCGTACCGCTTAACGGCACGTCGCTGGCCTGCAGGCCATGTTCCTCCAACATGCGGCGGATGCCAGGCGGAAGATTATCGCTAGATGATTTGGTGCGAGGCGTTTCGACTTTCGGCGTGGCGACACCCGCGCCCTGTGCCATTGCTTTGTCGACAGACGCTGCGCCCTCAGAAATGCGGCCGAGCACGGTGCCGGGTTCTACTTCCGTGCCATCTTCGATCAGGATTTCCGAGAGCACGCCTGCCGACGTCGCGGCGATCTCGACGGCCACTTTGTCGGTTTCGAGTTCGACGACGGGATCGTCCACGCGCACCGTGTCGCCGACGTTCTTCAGCCACGTCTTGACGACGGCTTTGGTGCCTTCCTGTTCAGTGGGAACGACGATGTCGGTCATCTAGAATCCAACAAGCTCGCTGATCTTGGCCGCGATCTTTTCGACAGACGGCAGCGCCCATTCCATCAGCGCGGGGTTGTGCGGGCTCGGGATGTCGGGCATCGCGAGGCGCGAGACCGGCGCATCGAGATCGAGGAAGCATTCCTGCGCAACGACGGCGGCAATCTCCGCGCCGAAGCCCGCACTCATCAAATCCTCATGCACGATAAGGCAGCGGCGCGTGCGCTTGACCGACGCCAGCACGGCATCGCGATCCCACGGCATCAATGTGCGCAAGTCGATGATTTCCACAGACGCGTCACCAGCCGCTTCCTCGCAACGCTCGACCATCGCGCCCCAGGTGACGATGGTCAGATCGTCTCCGCCGCGCATCATGCGCGCTTGGCCGAACGGGAGCATATAATCGTCGCCCGGATAGGGGCGGCGCGCGCTGGTCGCATCCAGCATCGCGCGATGCTCGAAGAAGATTACGGGGTCGTTGCCACGCAGGCTCGCGCGCAGCAGGCCGACGGCATCCTCCGCGTTGGAAGGCACGGCCACTTTCCAGCCTGGCGAATGGACGAACTGCACCTCGTTGGTCTGGCTGTGCCACGGATCGCCGCATTTGAAGAAGCCGATCGGCATGCGCACGACCATCGGCGCGGCGAAGCGATTGTTGGTGCGCCAGCGCATGGTGCCGCAATCGTTGAGTTGCTCGGTCGCCGGATCGGCATATTTGCGGAACTGGATTTCCGGCACGGGCATCAGCCCGGCGATCGCCATCCCGACGGCACGGCCGATGATGCCTTCTTCGGAGAGCGACGTGTCGAACACACGATCCACACCGAATTTTTCCTGCAAGCCTAGCGTCACGGCGTGAACGCCACCCTTGGGGCCGACGTCTTCGCCGAACACCAGCACGCGCGGATTGACGGCGAGTTCGTGATCCAATGTGCGCCGGATGGCGGTGACCATGTTGATGCGCTGGCCTTCGGGCTTCGCTTCCGCGCTGGCGGCGGGCGTCTTGTAACCGGCGTTGAACTGGCCGCCCATCTCCTGCATCTCGTCTTCGAAGAACACATTGCGCGTGGAGCGGGCGGGATCGGCAATCGCGCGCGCCTCCGCTTCCGTTCTCGCCTTCTCCACGCCGCGCTTTGCGTCTTCCGCGAGCGCACTCCACTCCACGTCGTTCAGCACTGATTTAAGATGCACGCGCAGTTTGGGCAGCGGATCGCGCGCCCATTCGGCTTTCACGAATTCTTCCGGCTTGTATGTCTGCGTGTCCTGAAAAGAGTGGCCTTCGAGGCGCGGCACGGTAAGGCGCAGCAAGACGGGGGCGCGCTGCTCGCGCACGAAGCTCACCGCCTCTTCAATCAGCGAAGAGGCTTCCCCCGGGTCGGTGCCGTCGCCGAAGAGCACTTTCAATCCCTTGAAGCCGGATAGATTGGCGGCGATATCGGCGCCGGGCGTTTGCAACGTGGACGGCACCGAAATGCCGTAACCATTGTCCTCGATATAGAAGAGCATCGGCAGCTTCAGCGTCGTCGCCATGGTGAGCGCGGACCAAAAGCCGTTGGTGGCGACCGATGCATCCCCGCCCAGCGCCACTGCGATGGCGTCGCCACAGCCATCTTCCTTCAGAACCCTTGCGCGATACCCCAGCGCCTGCGCCCACCCCGCGGTGGGCGTATATTGCGCGCCCACTCCTCCGCACATGGGAAGCGCCGAAGCGCCGCGCGGATTGGGATAATTGAAAACCGCGCCAATATCGCGCCCATCCGAATAGCCGCCTTTGCGCGCCATCGAGGAGCCCAACGCATCCGCCGGATCGACGCCCAGCGCCAGCAGAATGGGCCGCGAGCGATAATAGCCGCAGACCGCGTCGTTGGGATTTGTCAGCTGCAGCCCCAGCATCACTTGCGCCATGTCGTGCCCGCGGGCGGAGAACTGATAGAAAATCTTGCGCTCCGGAATGAGCGTCTTCTCCTCGAGTTCATCCAGGGCGCGCGAAACGAGGGTGCAATAGGCGATGCGCCGCCAATCCCACGGGGGGGCATTCGTTCCTGTTGT
The DNA here is from genome assembly GCA_036489635.1 of Rhizomicrobium sp. GTDB lineage: Bacteria > Pseudomonadota > Alphaproteobacteria > Micropepsales > Micropepsaceae > Rhizomicrobium. Next base: position 43,106 of record DASXFK010000103.1, read on the forward strand.
CTTGGCGTGGGTCGACATCGCCGTTCCTTCCCGGGCCCGACCAATTAACCGAATGGACGGTCAATTTTCAACCGCTTATAAGGGCGCGACAAATCTTGAGATTCCGGCATGGCGCGGACACAGGCGGCCGACTACGAAAAGCGGCGCGAAAGAATCGTGGAAGCGGCCGCCGGACTTTTCGCGGACAAGGGTTTTCTCGGCGCATCCATCGCCGACATCGCAGAGGCCTGCGACATCTCCAAATCGCTCATCTATCATTACTACGCGTCGAAAGAGGAAATCCTGTTCGACGTGATGCATAGTCATGTGAAGGCGCTGCTCGACCTTGCCGAACGCATTGCAGCGCAGCGCGACACGCCCGAGAAGAAACTGCGGGCGATGACGCGCGAGTTCATTCAACTTTACGTGGGCGCGGCAAGCCGCCAGCGCGTGCTTCTGAACGAATTGGAAAACCTTACCGCGGATCAGCGCAAGATTGTGGTCGGCATCCAGCACAATCTCATCCACATCGTGGAAGAGATCATCGCCCAGCTTCGCCCTGCGCTGTCTGGCCGCAATCCGCTGGCGACGCCGGCGGCTATGCTGTATTTCGGGATGATCAACTGGATGCATACCTGGCTCGACGCCAGCGGCCGCGCCAAGCCCGCGCGCATCGCAGAACTGACTGCCAACATCTTTCTGGATGGCCTCGTCAAAGGCGACGTGCCTTCCTGATAACATCGAAGGGGTAATGCCAATGACGAAATTGCTGACCGGAGCGGCCGCACTTCTTGCCGCAGCCGCGATAACCAACGTGGCAGCGATGGCTGCGCCGGAAAAGACCGAGCATCGCTTCGTCGATGTCGCCGTATCGCCGGACGGAACGCACATCGCGAGCGTCGAAGGCGATCTTCCGGCTTCGGGCGGCTATTTCCCCGTCGTGCAGGCTCTGGTGATCCGCACGACGGACGGAAAAGGCTCAACGACTGTCCCGATGCCATGCGGCGCAGTTCCGTTGTGCTGGCCAACTTCGCTGGTGTGGAGCGCGGACGGAAAGACCCTCGCCTTCGCGCTGCGCAAACCTGGAACCCATGCGCGGTCGATCTACTCCGTCGGCGTCGATGGCAAGCATCTGAGCGATCTTCTGGATTTCAACGGCACGGTTCAGGGCCTGCGCTACGGCCCCGGCGGCAAACTCGCAGTGCTGGCCGTCGAAGGCGCGAACAAGGAAGTGGGCGCCACGCAGGCCGGCGCTGCCATCACCGGCGACTTGAGCGGCCCGGTTCCCGAGCAACGCATCGGCATTCTGGAAGGCAAGAGCCTGCATTGGGCCTCCCCTGCCGACATGTTCGTCTATCAGTACGACTGGAAGCGGGACGGCAGCGGCTTCATCGGTACCGCCGCGCATGGCGACGGCGACAACAACTGGTGGGTCGCCAAGCTCTATGCGTTTGACGCCAAGGACGGCGCCGCGAAGGTGATCTACACATCAAAGGACGCCAAGCACCAGATCGCCGACCCCGTGGTGTCGCGTGACGGCAAGACCATCGCCTTCATCAGCGGCATCATGAGCGACTTCGGCTCGACCGGCGGTGACATCTATACGATGCCGATCGGCGGCGGTGACGCCACCGACATCACGCCGGACATGCACGCCTCCGCGCGCAGCGTCGGCTGGAGTTGCGACGATCATCTGCGCGCCGAATTGCTGGCCGGCTCGTCCGAGCAGTTTGTCGACTATGGCGACGGCAGCAAAATCGGCCCCCCCAAGCTTCTGTGGCACGCTGAGGAATCCGCAGGCGGCGGTGAAGGTGGACCGACACTTGGCTGCCCGTCGCCGGTGACCGCCATCGTGCATCAGACCTTTACCAGCGCGCCGGAGTTGGCCGTCGGCGATATCGGCCACTGGCACAATATCACGCATCTCAACGCGGGGCTGGTCGCCCCAGTGGATGCGCGCAGCATCACCTGGAAGAACGAAGGCTTCGATGTGCAGGGCTGGCTGCTGCTGCCGCTCCACGCCCACGGCAAGCTCGCACTCATTACCGTGGTGCATGGCGGACCGGCGGCGGCGGTTGGACCGAATTTCGTCGGCCCGAGCATCTATCGAACGCTGCTTCTTCACGGTTATGCGCTGTTCCTGCCCAATCCGCGCGGCAGCTTCGGCCAGGGCGAAAAATTCGCCCAGGCCAATGTGCGCGACCTTGGCCACGGCGATCTGCGTGACATCCTCGCCGGCATCGACGCGGTGGAGAAGGTGGCGCCGATCGATGAGAGCCGTCTGGGCATCACCGGTGGAAGCTATGGCGGCTTCATGACGATGTGGGCGGTGACGCAGACCAACCGCTTCAAGGCGGGCGTGGCGGCGGCAGGCGTCTCAGACTGGAAGTCCTATTATGGCGAGAACGGCATCGACGAATGGATGATCCCGTATTTCGGTGCTTCGGTTTACGACGACCCGGAGATCTACGCGAAATCGTCGCCGATCAACTACATCAAGAACGTGAAAACGCCCGTCTTCGAATATGTCGGCGCGCAGGACATCGAATGTCCCGCGCCGCAAACCGAAGAGTTCTGGCATGCGCTGCACGATCTGGGCGTGCCGACCTCCTACGCAATCTACCCGGGCGAAGGCCACGGCCTGCGCGATCCGGCGCATGTCGCGGATGCGGACGCGCGCACGCTGGCGTGGTTCGACAAATATCTGAAGCGATAAGTTAGGTGGCGTCCTTCCCGGTATCGAAGCCGGGAAGGGTCCAGCCATAAGCGATGGCGCCCGCGCGCAGGATGAAGCCCGCCGCGAATGCGCCGGCGCCGGAAAGCCACAGATCGAGATTGAACTCAAATGCCACGACGAACACGGCTGCGGAAAGCAGGGCTGCGGTAACGTATATCTCGCGGCGCAGCAGCACCGATGGCTCGCCTGCGAACAGATCGCGCAGGATTCCCCCGAACGTCGCGGTGATCGTTCCCATCGCAACGGCCACCCCCGGGTTCACGCCATAGGTCAGGGCCTTGGCGGCTCCGATTGCGCCATAAGCGGCGAGGCCCAAGGCGTCGAACCAGAGCAAGGCGGAGTTGCGCCAGGCGCGTTCGCCGACAATCCAGACGACCAGCGCCGCCGCGACACAGACAAGAAGATAGACGCCCGAATGCACCCAGAATACCGGCGCGCCGATCAGCACGTCGCGCAATGTTCCCCCACCCATGCCCGTGAGCACAGAGAACACCACGAAGGCGATGACATCGTGCCGGCGACGCGCGGCCGCAAGCGCGCCGGTGATCGCGAACACAGCAACGCCGACATAGTCCATGGCCAGAAGCGCGGTCGAAATCCCGTGCATTCGCTGAGTCTCCCGCGCGGATAGTTCCCCAATCGGGGTGCGCTGCCTAGATCACGGGAGTTTGAGGTGCGACGGCGATTTACCGGACTAGAGTTCGTCAAATCTGGGGACAGTCGTGCATGAGCGGAAATCTTGTTCGAGCGATTGTGCTGGCCGGCTTGATCGCCGGCACCGTCGATATCGGCGCCGCCGCCATCATCAATGGGATCGACCCCGTGGTGATCGCGCAAGCCATCGCCAGCGGTTTGCTTGGCAAGGCCTCCTATTATGAAGGCTGGCATTCCGCCGTGCTGGGCGTGGCGCTGCAATGGGCAATTTCCATTGTCATCGCAGCGATCTTTGCCATCGCCGCGCAAGACCTGTCGCCCTTGCGCCGACACTGGATCGCCGCTGGGGTGGCTTATGGTGTCGTGATTTTTGTGGTGATGAATTTCGTGATCGTCCCCCTGTCCAATGCCTATCCCGGGCGCGGCCATCCCATGCCGCTGGACAAGATCGCCGAAAACCTCGCGGCGATGCTCGTATTCGGGCTGATTGTCTCCTATCTCGCAAAAGGCGCGGTCAGGCGAAAAGTCTGACCTGCAAATACACAAGGCCCGCCAGTACGCGGCGGGCCTTCGAGGAAACGATATTCATTCGTGAGTGGTCTGGCCTTCAGCTTGCGGCTCCAACTCCGGACTCACGATCTGCGGTCCGGCGCGGCGCGAAGGACGGTCCTCGCCGAAATCGGAGCGCCTCGCGGGGCCTTTCTCCAACATGCCGTCTCGCATATCGCTTTTCGATTCGTTTTTTCTCCCAAACATGGCAATTCTCCTCGCTTGTGGAATTGCCCCTCGGACTGCTTAGTAAACGGTTCGCCGGCGCGATCGTTGCGGAACAAAAAGCGGCAATACCAAGACATTGCGGCAAACGAACTAACGGCGAGCCTGTTCCGTATTCGCCATGCGATTTTGATAAATCCACTCCGACACGATTTTCCATTGGCTTTCGCCGTCGAGATCGCGGAGCAACATGTGATAACCGTTTGCATCGCGATGCACCTGTGCGTGCGCGCCCAATTCCGCAATCACCGCATGCGTCGGTGCGGCTGGAATCACCTGATCCTTGGCGCCATAGAGGAACAGGATCGGCGGCGGATCGGATAGGTGCCGCGGCGCCTGGCGTGCTTCATCCATCAGATTCACGAGACCATAGACTTGATCGGCGCGGGCAGAATGTTGATAGACCGGATCGCGCGACAACTTTCGCAGCACAGCAATGTTATCGCATGCGACGATGTGCAGACCATTGCCGGAGAGATGCCAACCCGGCGCGATGTGCGCGGCGAGCCACAGCGCTGCGCCATAGTAGAAGGGCATGTCGTCCCGTGACCAAACGGCGGGTGCGACCAATATGGCACCATCGACACGCGGCGGATGCGCGCTGGCCAAGGCGGTAAGAACGACCGCGCCGCCCATGCTTTCGCCCAGCGCATAAACCGGAACGCCCGGATATCTGGCGCGCGCCGCATCCACGAAGTCGTCGAGATCGGCACGCATCGCCCTCGCGCCGGCCCATACGCCCGGATCGGGCGCTCGTCCAAAGCCGCGCTGGTCATAGGCGTAAGTCGTGATGCCATGCGCCGCCCAATACGGGCCCGGTAGATCGAACGCTTCCGAATAATCGCTCATACCGTGCAACGCCACGATGATCGCGCGCGGATGATCTGCATCCCAATGTCGCAGCGGCAAGAGCAATCCGTCGCGTGTCTGAAACGCGTCGCCTTGGATCGTGGCCGTGTCGGTTGCCGCGCCGCGCGTGGCCAGATCTGGCGCGCAGCCGCCGATCAACGCGACACAAGCCGCCGCACGCGCCGCCGCAAATAGGGCAAAAGCTCTTCCGCGAACCATGGATTTTGTTTCAGCCAGCCATTGTTGCGCCACGAAGGATGCGGCATCGGAATAAAGCGGGGCGCATAGTCGCGCCACGCCTTGACCGTGTCCGTCATATTCGATTTCTGCCGGTCGCCCAAATGCCAATCCTGCGCGTAGCTGCCCACCAACAAGATGGTTTCAAATTGCGGGAGCGCAGCGAACAATCGCGTCCGCCACGCCGCCGCGCAAATCTTCGGCGGCGGAAGATCGTGGCCCAAGGCGTTGTAACCGGGAAAGCAAAACGCCATTCCTGTCAGTGCCACGCGCGATTCATCGTAGAACGTCTCGCGATCCACGCCCATCCACTCGCGCAGACGGTCGCCGCTGGGATCGTTGAACGAAATTCCGGTTTTGTGGACGCGCAAGCCTGGCGCTTGCGAAGCGATGCATATCTTCGCCGTCTTGCTGACATGCAGGATGGGGCGCGGATCGAGGATCGCCTCGCAAATGCGGCAACTGCGGATTTCCGCGACCAGCTTGTCGAGATTTTCCGGCTTCATGCCTCGCCGCGCAGAAGGTTGCGCGCGATCACGATCTGCTGAATCTGCGACGTGCCCTCATAGAGACGGAAAATACGCACGTCGCGATAGAAGCGCTCGATGCCATAATCTGCAACATAGCCCGCGCCACCGAAAATCTGCACGGCTTTGTCAGCCACCCGGCCGACCATTTCCGATGCAAAGTATTTGGAGCAAGCCGCTTCCATGGTGACGCTCTGGCCAGTGTCGCGCTTCTTCGCCGCGTCCAGCACCATGCAGCGCGCGGCATAGGCCTCGGTCTTGCAATCGGCGAGCATGCCCTGGATGAGCTGGAACTCGGCGATCTTCTGCCCGAACTGTTCGCGCTCGCGCGCATAATCCACCGCCTCGCGGATCAAACGCTCGGCCACGCCGACGCACACCGCGGAGATATGCAGCCGTCCGCGATCCAGCACCTGCATGGCGACGCGAAAGCCCTCGCCTTCCTTGCCAAGTCTCAGCGCGGCCGGAACGCGCGCATTCTCGAACACGACATCGTGGATGTGTGCGCCCTGCTGCCCCATTTTCTTCTCGGGTTTACCGACCGTTATGCCTGGCGTTTTGGCCGGCACGATAAATGCGGAAATCCCGCTTGCGCCTTTCTTCGATGGATCGGTGCGGGCCATCAGCGTGAACATGCCCGCGCGCGCGGCGTTGGTGATGAAGCGCTTGGTGCCGTTGACGATGTAATCGTCGCCGTCCCGTATCGCCGTGACCCGCACGGAGGCCGCATCCGATCCCGCGCCGGGTTCGGTCAGCGCGAAACTCGCCACCACCTCGCCGCTGGCGAGCTTCGGCAGCCACTCGTTCTTCTGCGCATCGCTGCCGAACATCACAACACCCTGCGAGCCGATGCCGACATTGGTGCCGATAACCGAGCGGAAGGCCGGCGAGGTCTGCCCCAATTCGAAGCAGACCAAAACCTCCTCCTCCATCGTGAGCCCAAGGCCGCCATATTCGGCCGGAATGGAAAGCCCGAAGAGGCCCAACTCGCGCATCTCGGCGATAATGGAATCCGGGACGCGGTCCTCCTCTGATACCTTGGCTTCGATCGGCACGCATTTCTCGTGCACGAAGCGGTGCACGGTTGCGATCAGTTGGTTGCGGGTTTCGACGTCGAGCGCCATGCCAGGCTCCAGCGTGAGGAGCGGCAGATATAAGGCGGACGGCGCAGGCAATCCAGCGACGGGAAAACGGACGCCGCGTCAGCGCAGCTTTTCGTCGCGGCTCATGGCATAAGCGGCCACGACGAGGATGTGATCGACCGCGCCCTCGCCCAGCGGCAGAAACATGGTCTCATGATAGACCGGCTTGGGGCCGGGCGTGCGCTCGTACCAGCCTCGAAACACCAGCGGTTCGGGGGCGGCGTGAATGGACTGGAATATCTTGCGCAGCTCTCCGCCGTAGCTGGGCGATTGCTTGTCGATCATCGCCGCGCTGTAGCCTCTGTAGGAGATGCCTTGCGCCTGCACGATGGCATCGCCCACCAGGCGGACTTCGAAATTCGCACCGCCCGCATCGAGGCGAACGAGCGCGGTGTGGCGCATCAGATCGCCCAGCGCGCGCGGCTGGATCTCGGCGCGCGTCGGAAGGCGCCGCGTTCCCTTGAGCCCGCGCCATAGCGCCAGACCGCGATGCACAATGGCACTGTGGATATCGAAGAGAGCGATTTTGCCGGGCATTTCGGCGGGCGGACCACTTGCGGCTTTCTGTGCAATCGTCATCGTATCGGCTTCATATTCGCGGCGATCATGCTCAACGATCGTTAACGGGCTATAAACGCTGTCATGAAGCTCTCTGTTCTCGACCAGTCTCCGATCCGCGCCGGCGGCAGCGCCGCCGATGCCGTGGCCGAAACCATCGCGCTCGCCAAGGCGTGCGAGATGCTGGGTTATCACCGTTATTGGCTGGCGGAGCATCACAACACCGGATCGTTCGCAGGAAGTGCGCCGGAAATATTGATCGCGCGCGTGGCGGCGGAGACGAAATCCATGCGCGTGGGCTCGGGCGGCGTGATGCTGCCGCATTACAGTCCGCTGAAAGTGGCCGAGCAGTTCCGCATGCTGGAGACGCTGTCGCCGGGGCGCATCGACCTCGGTTTGGGCCGCGCGCCGGGCACCGATCAGCGCACATCCGCGGCGCTGCAGGCTGGACCGCAAGCGTGGAGCATCGACGCGTTTCCGTCGCAGGTGCATCTGCTGCAGCAATTCCTCGACGACGCCGCGGGTACACCGTTGCCGGACGATCATCCTTATCGCGGCATCCATGCTATGCCGCGCGGGAACACGCGGCCGGAAATGTGGATGCTCGGTTCCAGTCTGGGCGGCGCGCTCTACGCCGCTGAACTCGGCATACCGTTCAGCCATGCGAACTTCATCAATCCGGAGAATACTGAAGAGGCTTGCGCCGTCTATCGCGACCGTTTCAAGCCGAGCGCGTGGTGCGAGCGCCCACGCATCTCGCTGGGCGTTGCGGCTTTGGCAGCGGATACCGAAGAAGGAGCAAAAGAACTCGCACTGTCGCGCAATCTGTGGGTGGTGCGGCTGCTCACCGGGCATCACACGCCCTTTCCTTCGCCGGAAGATGCGCGCGGCTACGAATATTCGGACCGCGAGCGCGCGATCCTTCGCAGCGTGGAAGCGCGTTCGACGGTCGGCACGCCCGAACAGGTGCGCGACAGCCTGCTGGCTCTCGCCGAACGCAGCGGCGCGGAAGAACTGGTGGTGGTGACGATCACCTACGATTTTGCGCCGCGGCTGCATTCTTACGAACTGCTCGCCAAGGCGTTCGCGCTTTAGACTGAATCGCTTACTCATACGTCATCGCCCGCTTCATGCGGGCGACCCAATTTCATTGTGGAAGAAAAATGGTTGCCCGGACAAGCCGCGCAATGACGATGTGAAGTGTTTCGGCTGGAAACATCGGCTTTAGAGGAACGCGATCCAGGCCATCATGATGGCGGTCTCCACGAAGTCTCCGACATTGTGGCCGATGGCGGGCGCCAGCACACTCTTGGATTTCTCCAACCAGTAAGCATAGAGCACACCGAGCGCGAAAGCATAGACTTGTTGCCCCAACGCTTCCGGCCAAGCGCGGGTGGAGAAGTTCGTTGCGTGCGCCAGCGCGAAGATGAGCGCCACCAGCACGCCGGCCCAGCTCATCTCAAAACGTCCGACGCGGAACTTCCCCGGCATCGTCGCGATGAGGAAATTGACGAGCAGAGCGCGGAACGGGATCTCCTCGGTCGGGCCGACATAGATACCTTCGAAGAACAGCCAGCTCCACACATTCTGCGGCGTCAGCGGATAACCTGCATCCGGCTTGGTGTGGTGGAGGAGCTGTGGCGCGTAATCCACCACCGTCATCAGCAAGCCGAAGACGATTCCCCAACCGATCGCCGCGGCTACGTAGGATTTTCCGCGCGGAAGATGCAGCCCGTAATCGGCCGGCACCAGCGTGTATTTCAGCGCGACGATCGCGACGATCGCGAACGCCGTTTGATAGAAGTGCTGCAGATAGAGCCACGGTGGATTCGCGCCGGGCGTGATCTGCCAATGCAGAATCTTCGCGGTGAGAATCGCGGCCATGGCGCCGAGGACCGGAATGCCCAGGCCGAGCACCACCACCGAGATCAGTGGGATGAGCTTCAGGCGGAAGCGCGGAGTTTCGATGGCGGCGTCTGTCATGCGGCCATCTAACCGCGGCGTCAGGCGGCGGTCTTGAACGGATTTGACCGTCGCCAGAACTGCGGCGCCTGCCCCGTCAGCGCCTTCACGGCGCGGGTCATGTGCGGTTGATCGGCGAAGCCTGCATCGGCGGCGATTGCGCAGAGCGGCATCGCCGTCCCGGCGATCAGCGCGTAGGCGCGATGGGCGCGTGCCTCGGCGCGGAATGTGGCGGGTGTCACGCCGAAGGTGTGGCCGAAGCCTCGCGACAACGTCTCGGCGGACAGACGATGCTCTTGCGCCCACGCATCGAGCCGCGCGTTCGGCTCGGAGAGCAGAACGTCTGCCAGCGCATCGCGCCAATCGCGCGGTGGCGCATTCTTCTCCACGATCCGGTCGCAGACATACGCACCCGCCGCCTTCGCATCTTTCTCCGCGAGCCGAACCGCGGCATCGACATCGGCGATGCTTCCCAGCGCGAATGGAACACGGCGCGGCAGCTTGAGATCGAGGATCATAGTCTCGCGATTGTCGAAGCGGTCGAGATGCGCGTCGAACGCGCCGTGCAGCAGAACATCGCCGGGACCGACGCGGAAACGTCCGCGGCTGCCGCATTCCTCGTAGCCGCCGCACAGCACCAGCGCGGCATAGGCGCGGTCGTGGCGATGGCGCGGCACCGTCGCGCGCGGACGCCATGTCTCCCGGCCATTTGTGACTTGCGCGAACATGCCCATCAGCTCACCGGCAGCAATCCTATCATGCAGCCGGTCAGCCCGCTCGCCATCGCGCCCGACAGCAATGCGCGCATGGCCAGCGGCACGATCTCGTCGCGACGCTCCGGCACCAATGCGCTGACACCTGCGATCATGATTCCCACCGACCCAAAATTTGCAAAGCCGCACATCGCGTAGAGCATGATCAACCGCGAGCGCGGATCGAGCGCGCCGGCGGGCAACGCCGCCAGCTTCAGATAGGCAACGAACTCGTTGAGAACAACCTTCTGGCCCATCAGCGATCCGGCGGTGGCGGCTTCGCGCCACGGTATGCCGAACAGCCACACCACCGGCGCGAATATCCAGCCGAAGACACGCTCCAGCGTGATCGGCGCGCCAGCAAAATCCGGGAAGTGGCCGAGGATGATGTCGACCAGCGCCACCAGCGCGATAATCACCAGCAGCATGGCGACGATACCGAGCCACAACCGCAAGCCATCCTCCGTGCCGCGCGCGACGGCGTCCATGCTGGAGCGATATTTGAACTCCGGCGCGCCACTTGTCTCGGTCTGCGCATCGTCGGGGATCATGATGCGCGCGAGCAGAATGGCGGCGGGAAGCGACATGAAGCTGGCGACGAGAATATGCCCCAGCGCGCCGGGGATCACCGGCTGAAGGATCGTGGCGTAGAGCACGAACACCGTGCCCGCGACTGTCGCCAGTCCGACCGAGAACAGCATGAACAATTCCGCGCGGGAAAGTTTCGCCAGATACGGGCGGATCAGCAGCGGCGCCTCGATCATGCCGAGGAAGACCGTCGCCGCCGAACCCAGGCCCACCGCGCCGCCGATGCCCATCGTTTTCTCCAGGCACCAGGCGAAGGCGCCGACGATCAGCGGCAGGACGCGCCAGTGCCACAGCAACGCGGCCAGCGCCGAGATCACGATCACCAGCGGCAGGATCGTGAACGCGAAGCTGCCCCCGTTCGCAGCGTTGGTCACGGCATACGGTGCGTTACCGCCGCCGACAAAGCCGAACACGAAACTCGTTCCCGCTTTCGTCGCCGCCATCAGCGCATCGACCACGCCATTGAGCGCGAACAACGCGTTGCGCGCCGGCGGCACCTTCAGCAGCAGCAACGCGATGGCCACCTGCAATGCGAGTCCGACGACAACTGCGCGCACCGGAAACGCGCGGCGGTTCTCGGACAACGCCCACGCGACCGCGACGATGGCGACAATGCCGAGAAGCGATTGGAAGTGAAGCAACGTGAACCCCAGCGACACGAAGGATGAAAACAATCCCCAACCGTCATGGCCGGGCTTGTCCCGGCCACCCATGATCGCCGTGATGCAGGGAGATCATGGGTGGCCGCCACAGGGACGGCCATGACGGTTTTGGAAAAATCCCCAACAACTCGCTCCATCATTCGCACAAAAGGCGGGCACCGCGCGAGCGCGGCCGACCGCGCCGTGCGATCCCGCCTCCGGCTGATAGAAGCTACGGCAGGCGAGCCAACGTTCGGGATGAACCGAATCAGCACCGCACCTTTGCATTCACCTCGGGCTTCGCGCTTCCGAAGCCGCAGGCATTCCGCTCGAGACGGAAACCTTTTGCGCCTTCGGCCTCACGCGGATGCGCGTGAGGATCGCACCCTGGCCCTGTATGGCCTCACGGCAGCTTCGCAGCATGACCGAATCTCCAAACAGAAAAAGAACATAAGAAGAACAATGAGGAATGTCAAGCCCAATTTTTAGGATTTCATATTCCATCATGGGATCAACGGCCTAGACCGGTTGGTCGCGCTTCAAAGTCGAGCAGCGGGGACTATCTATCCGCGTAGGCAGTCGAAGGAAAAACGCGCGATGACAACTCGAACAGCAATCGTGACAGGTGGCGGCAAGGGAATCGGGGCCGCGTTGGCCAAAAGGCTCGCGGCGGATGGCTTGCAGACCGTCGTCAACTATTCCTCCAGCGCGGCCGAGGCGGAGCACGTCGTTGCCGCCATCGCGGCGACCGGCGGACACGCAAAAGCGATCCGCGCCGATGTCGCGGACGCAGCGCAAATGAAGTCGCTCTTCGACGAAGCCGAGGCCGCCTTCGGGCCGGTTGATGTGCTGGTGAACAACGCGGGCATCCTCAAGACCACGCTGCTGGCGGA
>DASXFK010000106.1:0-41796 GCA_036489635.1 Rhizomicrobium sp.
CATCAGGTGATCACCGCCGTCGTGCTGCTTGACGCGCACGGCAAGCTTCGCAAGCGCACAGTCGTGACGCGTGTGTCATTTGCGCGATTGAACGCGACTGACATTCAGTCATATCTCGATTGCCGCGAAGGCGTCGGCAAAGCGGGCGGCTATGCGATCCAGGGACGCGCCGAAACTTTCGTGCGGCAGATCAACGGCAGCTATTCGAATGTGGTTGGCTTGCCACTGTTCGAAACCATCGCGCTTCTTAAAGGATGCGGCGTGACAGTTCCGTGATACGGTTTTGCCGCTGCTATTTTGACGATTGCGATTCATGGCCAAGGAAGTCCTGATCAACGCGGGGGCTGGGGAAATCCGTGTCGCCATCGTGGAAGATGCAAAGCTGCAAGAGCTTTTCCTCGAGCGCACCATCGGTCTCGATGACGGCGCGCTGAAAAAGAAAAGCGGACGCGGCGGACATTCCATCGTCGGCAACATCATTCTGGGCCGCGTCCAGCGCGTGCTGCCCGGCATGCAAGCCGCCTTCGTGGATGTCGGATTGGACCGCGCAGGCTTTCTCGGCGCCCGCGAGGCGCGCTGTCTTGCCGACTTGCCTGGCTTCGGAGACGAGCATGCGCCCAAGATCACCGATTGCGTGCGCGAAGGCGAGGCCATCGTGGTGCAGGTGGTCAAAGACCCGATCGGCGAGAAGGGCGCGCGGCTCTCGGCCAATGTCACGATCCCGGGGCGCTTGCTGGTCATGGTGCCGAACCAGCCCGGCGTCGCACTCTCGCGCCGCATCGAGGACGAAGAAGAACGCGTGCGTCTGATTGCGTTGGGCGAGGCGATGATCGCGGAAGCGAACGGCTCGCTGGTGCCGGGCGCCGGCTACATCGTGCGCAGCGCCGGAGTCGGCGTGTCGCAAACCGATTTCCGAGAGGATGCGGAGCGGCTGGCGGAAGCGTGGCGTCCCGTCATGGCCAAGCGCCAGAGCGCCAGCGTGCCCGCGACGCTCTATCACGACCTGGATCCCGTCGAACGCACCATGCGCGACGAAGTCGATGCGCAGACCGCGCGCGTGCTGATCGACGACCGCGAAGCGTTCGACGCCGCCCGCGCCTATGTGCAACGCGCCATGCCCGAGGCGGCAGACAAGATCGAATTGTTCAAAGGCCCCGGCGTATTGTTCGACATGTACGATCTTGAAGACGAGATCGAGCGGTTGACAAGTCCGCGCGTGCCGCTGCCTTCCGGCGGCTGGATCACCATCGAAGGCACCGAAGCGCTCACCGCCGTCGATGTGAACTCCGGCAGCTTCACCGCATCGACCGGCCTGGAAGAAACGAGCCTGAAAGTGAATCTCGAAGCCGCCGACGAGATCGGCCGCCAGCTTTGCCTACGCGGCGTCGGCGGCCTTATCGTCATCGACTTCATTCACCTCGACGAGCCGGACAACATCGGCAAGGTTCTGGACATGCTGGCGCACAGCCTGGCGCGGGACCGCACGCCGACGCAGATCTCCGGCATGTCGGAATTCGGACTGGTGGAGATCACGCGCAAGCGCATCCGCGATCCGCTGGTGAAGCTGATGACGGAGTGCTGCCGCCCGTGCGACGGTCTTGGCCGCAAGCGCACGCGCGATGCGGTGGCGATGGATATCCTGCGGCGCATCGAGCGCGAAGCGAACGCCACCCCCGGCAAGCAGATCGTGGTGCGGGCGTCGCCGGAAATCGTCGATTGGCTGGAACGAAACGGCGAAGAAGTGCTGCCCGCGCTGGCACGGCGCGGCGCGGCGCGCGTTTGCTTCCAGGCACGCGAGGAATACGCGCGAGAAGGTTTCGATGTCGGAACGGCAGCCTGATCCACATCCAAAGGCGCGCGTTTGCGTCCTCTGCGGCAAGCCTCAGGATGCACGCTTCAAGCCGTTCTGCTCCCAGCGTTGCGCGGACATCGATCTGGGCCGCTGGCTCAAAGGCGGCTACGCGATTCCCGCCGGTCCTTCGGATGAGACCGAAACGCCGGACCGGTCCGCGGGCGAAGGGGAAGAATAGGCTGGCAAACAGCGCCTGTTGGGCGGCTGGACAGGGCCGGAAGCGTCCCCTAAAAAGCCCGTCCTTCGGGCTTGCGCCCGGATCATTCCACGGTTTGCCCAGGTAGCTCAGTTGGTAGAGCAGCGGATTGAAAATCCGCGTGTCGGTGGTTCAATTCCGCCCCTGGGCACCATGCCTCAAAATCTGGAATCGGGTCGGGATCGTTTCGCAGGCGCTCATACGCCTCGGGCTGCATCGCCCAGCATCGAATTGATCGCGACGATCAGATCTTCGGGATCGAAGGGCTTTTGCATCACTTTCACGGCGGGAAGCTCCGGCGGCGCGTCCGCGCCGGAATAGCCCGTCATGAACAGCACCCCCAGACCGGGACGGAGCTGATGGGCGCGAACGGCGAGGGAGAAGCCATCCATCTTCGGCATCCGAACATCGGTGACGATCAGATCCAGATCGGGCGTCTGGTTGACGATGGCCAGCGCCGCTTCGCCGTCGGGCGCTTCCAGCACCGTGTGGCCGACGTCGTTCAATGTCTCCACGATGAGGATGCGCACCAGTGCTTCGTCTTCCACCGCAAGTATCTTGGCCATGCTATGCCCTTTCTCGATCCTCTTCGCGCGACGGCGCGCGCGGAAGCAAAATGACGATAGTCGTGCCTTGCCCCGGGGCGCTGTCGATTTCCATGTGTCCGCGCGATTGGCTGATGAAGCCGAACGAGGTGCTGAGGCCAAGCCCAGTGCCTTGTCCGATGGGTTTGGTGGTGAAGAACGGATCGAGCGCCTTGGCGCGAACCTCTTCGGCCATGCCGACGCCTGTGTCGCGCACGGTGAGCTTGACATAATCGCCGGCGGCAAGCTCGCCGGCTTCATCCGCTGCGATCGTCACATCCTCGGTCGCGAGCACGAGCCTTCCTCCACGCGGCATCGCATCGCGCGCATTGATCACGAGATTGAGGATCACGTTTTCCATCTGGTTGCGGTCGAGCACCGTCCAGCCGGACGACTTGAGATTTTTCACGATCTCGATGTTCTCGCGCAGCGAATTGCGGATCAGATCGTCCATGCCGGTGATCAGGCCGTTGATGCGAACGGCGGTGGGCGAGAGATCCTGCTTGCGCGAGAAGGCCAGGATGCGCTGGGTCAGCGCGGCCGCGCGCCGGATGCCCTCCATGGCGGCGGCGATGTGGCGGTCGTCATCGGCAATGGCGAGCTTGCGCTGGAGCAGATGCAGGTTGCCTTTGACGATCATCAGCAGATTGTTGAAATCGTGGGCGATGGCGCCGGAGAGCTGGCCGATGGCCTCCATCTTCTGGCTTTGCCGCAGCGCATCCTCGGCCCGGGCGCGCTGGGTCATTTCCGATTGCAGCCGCGCATTGGCATCCTCGAGCCGCTGCGATTGGCGCTGCAGCCGCATCTGCGCCCCGCCGAGGCCCGCGATCACGATCGCCGCCATCGCCACGAGCAGCGTCAACACCGCATAACGCAGCGCGCGACTTTGCATCGGCTCCACGCTCGCGCGCAGATAGACCGTGCCCAATGATGTGGCCTGCTGGACCACCGGCACCGTGACGATGAGCCGGTCGCGCTCATGTTCGGCGACATCGGCGCGGACGGGCAGCGGCGGCGCGCCTGCGCGCGAAAAGCCGGCGAACAGCGGTCCGCTATTTGTATAGACGCCGACCGCCTCGATTTCCGGATTGACACGCATCGGCTCAACATATTCGTCCACCGCGCTGCGGTCGTGAAACGAAAGCGCCGCGGTGACGCTGGCTGCCAGAATCTCCGCCTGCTCGCGCGTCTCGCGCAGCTTTTGCGTGTCGTAGAGCTGCTCCTCATAAAGCGCGATGGCGATGCCGGCCAACAGAACGAGAAGCGCGCCGACCAGCGCCGCCCACGGAATGGCGCGCGAGACACGGAAGGATGTCGCGTCGTCGATCATGGCTTGTCCTGCGGTCCGGGTGTCACCGCGTTGGCGAGACCAAGCAGCTTGGAGCTTATGGCGAGTCCCGCCGCCGTCGCGAGACCGTTGTCGATGTTGAAGCGCACATGATCCTGAACCACGACGAACTGCACGATGCCGTGGGCGGATTGCACGCCGTCTATGACGGTGAGAACCGGCTTGCCGCGCACGGCGGCCAGCATCTGCGGCGTGGCGGGGGAATTGGCGACGTAGAGAATCTGGCAACCCTGGGTGTCGGCGCCGTCGGCGAGTTGGCGGACTTGAATCGCGCGGCCGTTGACCTGCTGTCCGGCGGCACTCTGCGGCAGAAGCTTGGTGACCTCATCGCTGCCGGATACGCACAGATCGAAAGCGCCGTCGGCTTTTTCCTGCGCCGGCCAGGTGACGAAGGGCGCGAGCTTGGGCACGTAAGCGGCTTTGATCGCGGCTTCGAGCGCGGCGTTATCTGCGTGCGCCGTGCCGGCGAGCGGCACAATCAAGATGAAGCCGGCGATCCGCGCCGCGCATCTCGACCAGCCGCTCAGAATCGCCATTGCAGATCCACGGCGAAGCTCCGCGGAACGGCGTACGCCTCGCTGGCCGGAAATTCCAGATGGCGCGGATGCAGCAAATTAAACCCGGACAGCGCCAGATGCAGAGCGTCCGTCAGCTTCCAGCCGATATTGGCATTCAGCTCGACATAAGATGCCACATAGGGATCGGGCAGGTGGCCGACATAGCGCAGATCGGCATCGAAGGTCACGGCGGCGCCCAAATTCATCGACGATCGCAATGTGGCGCTGTGCGCGGGGTCGTCGCCGATCTGCGACACACCGAGGGACGGCGCCGTCGCCGAGGGCACGAAATTGAAGTGTTCGATCAGAGCGTCATACGACGCCGAAAGCTGCCACCAATCGGCGAGCTGGTAATTCGCCCAGGCTTCGAAGCCGTAAGTGTCGCCGCGCAGTTTGTTTCCCCAGCTCAACGGATAAAACGTGATCGGGTCGATCTCGATGCTGCGCAGCCTGGTGTAATCGTTATAATAGGCGGAGACCGAAAACGAGAACTTGTCGGTTGGCTGCATCCGCGTGCCAAGCTCGTAGGCGAGAAGAGTCTCCGATTGGAACTCCGGATTGCCCGCCAGCGCGGTCAGGGGGCCGATCTTTTCCACCACATCGGTGTCGAACGGCGTCGGCGAGCGGATGGCGCGCGACACCGCCGCCCAGATCAGCGCATCGTCCGTAACCTTCCACGACAGGCGCGCGCTGGGCAGCGGCGTCGCGCTCGTGAAGGGATCGTCTTCCAGCTTGATTCCCAGGATGGCGGTGAGCGAAGGGGAGAGGGCGATGCTGTCCTGCACGAACGCGTCCGACAGATTGAGCGTCCCGCCTGCCGGCGCGAATTGCAGCGCCGCGGTGCCGTCGACGCGGTATTTGCTGGTGCGCACGCCGGCGCCCCAGGCGATCGCATTCCAGTCGTTGAGAGCGAAATTGTGCTGGACTTCCAGATCGTAGGTATCGACCCAGAAGGTGCCCCCATTGTCCTGCGTGCTGCGCTCCGTGCGGTCGAAATACCCTTGAACCTGAAGCGTCGAGCCATCCGCGAATTTGTGGTTCCAGCGCGACAGAAGGTCGTCGCCGAAGATATCCTCGTTCGGCGCGCCGACTTGCGCGTCGGAGCCGGCATATTCATCGCCTTGCAAGGTCACGCTGTCGGAGGCGACGGGAGTCCAGTCGAGCCGCAATCCGCCCTGGGGCTTCGTCCAGTGGTCGTGGACCGTCGCGCCGCCGGCATTCTGCGTGTCGTCGCCGATATAGTCCGTCAGATAGGCGCGATAAGCCAGATCGTCCTCGACCATTCCGCCATAGCGTACCGTGACGCTCTGTTCGAGATTCCCGGCCGAGATATCCACCAGGCCGCCCTGAGTCTGCGAAGCCTTGCGCGTGATGATGTTGATGACGCCGTTCACCGCATTGGCGCCCCACAAGGTTGCGCCGGGGCCGCTGATCACTTCGATGCGCTCGATATCGTCGGGCACCACGTCCTGCATGTCCCAATAGACGCCCGAAAACATCGGCGTGTAGACACTGCGGCCGTCGATCAGCACGAGCAGCTTGTTCGAATAGCTCTGGTCGCCGGCATTGCCGCTGAATCCGCGCGCCGTGATGATGTATTTGCTCGCGCTCGTCTGGATGACTTGAAGATTGGGCGCAAGGCGAAGGATTTCCGGGAGCGTGACAGCGCCCGAGCGCGCGATCTGCGCATGCGTGATCACATAGATCGCCGCGGGCGCATTGCTCAGCAACTCCTTGCTCTTGATGACGGACGAGACATCGACATTCTCGAGTTCGGTGATCGACATCTGGCGCAGGTCCTGGACCGTCTGCGCATGCGCCAACGGCGCCGCCAGCGACGCCGCGGCCATCCACGCAAGACCGGTCTTTGGTACTCCCCGCATGCCCCATAATCGCAAATCGACGTGGTACAACGCGTTAACGTGGGTTTGGTTCCCGCGCTGGGCAGAAACCCGGACCGGCGCTAACGTCGCGCGAGCATTGGAATGTTGATGAATGTCTGAGACGACTGCACAGGGCGAGGAGCTCGCGCCGAACAGCCTCATATTGGCGGCGCGGCGATATGCGCAGGAGAATGGCGCGGGCCTGGTCGGCTCCGCTCTTCTTCATGGTCTCGCGCTGATTCTCTTTCTGCTCGTCTTGTCGGCGCAGAGCTCGCGCACCGGCAACGCCCCTGTGCGTTTCCTTCCTGTCGATCTCGTACAGCTCGGCGACAAGACGCAGTCGCCGCCTGCCGCCGTGAAGGCGCCCGTGCCGCAAGCGCGCGCCGCGCCGGTTCCCGTGAAAGAGACGACGAGTCCCACTCCGCCCGAGGGCAGCGCGCCTCACAAAGTCCGCGAGGCGCCGCTCGACAATTTCGCCGCCAGGCTGAACGCGCTGGCGCATCTCAAGCAAGTCAACGTCCCGCTACCGGCTCTGGACAACGCCGAGGGCGCGGACATCGACAGCGACAGCGGCGCGCCGGGCGATCGGGCAACCTACGCGGTGCGCGATTATATCCGGGCGCAGGTGCAGCGGCGCTGGAGCGTCGATTTCTCGCTTCCCGGCGCGCGCAGCATGAGCGTACTCATACGTCTACGGATGAAAAGCGATGGCAGAGTGTTGTCGGCAGAGATCGTGGATCGGCACCGCTACAAGACCGATGTCGCATGGCGCGAGGTGGCGCTCAGCGCGCGCAACGCGGTCCTGCTGTCGTCGCCGTTCGTGCTGCCAAGCGGCCATTACAGACCGGTGATGGACATGACCCTGCGCTTCGACCCGAAAGACGCATTGCATTAAGGTAGATCGCGCGCCACGCGAAAGCCCGCATAGCTGGAATAGTCGAACTCCCCGCCATCTGCCGCCGCGCCGCTGCGCGCGGCTGAGCGCACGAAGATGGGCGTGTTGTTGAAGCCGCCGCCGCGCAAGACATGGCGCGTACAATCGGGCTCCGTCCACGCACGGCCGTTCGTCGGCGCCCCGATGTAGCTCTTGTGCCAGCAATCGGCTGTCCACTCCCAGACGTTGCCGAGCATTCCGTAGAGCCCGAAGGCGTTGGGCGAAAACGCATCGACGTCCGCGAGCAAGCTATTGTCCCATTTGCTGCCGCAGCCGTTGCAGTCGGCATGATCCACGCCGATATCGTTGCCCCACCAGCGCGCTGTCGTGGTGCCGGCGCGCGCGGCATATTCCCACTCCGCTTCGCTCGGCAATCGATAAGGGCCCGATTTGCGCGCCAGCTCCGGATGGGCCGCGGCCGCGCGCTTGTTCAGCCACGCGATGTAGGCATCGGCATCGTGCCAATCGAGGCAAACCGCCGGCCAGCGATGCGGCTCGATCTCTTCAGGCGGAAAGGCGTAGCCGTTGCCGGGCGAGCGCCACACCATGTTCAGGATTCTGTTGCAGGGCTTTGGCTGATAGCCTGTCTCGCGCAGGAAGATCAGGAACTGCTCGCTTGTGACGTCGAATTTGCCCAGCGCGAACGCGCGCACGCTGACATAATGCTGCGGCCCTTCGCTGTCGAAGCGGCCCACCTCGTTCGCGGGGCTTCCCATGGCGAAGCGCCCGGCGGGGATGGCGACCATCGTCGGGCAATCGGTGCATTCCTGAAATTCGCGCGCGCTTTGCTCCTCGGCGGCGGAGCGATGGGCCCACGAGGCGGCGGCCGCGACGAGAAAAATTGCAAAACAGAGAAGCCTGCGCATGCCGGTTCCAGAACTGTTGCGCGCTGCCCCGGCATTGCGCTTTCAACCGACGTTAGCGCAGCAATGCCCCGCGCGCGATCAAATATTCGTGGCATCGTCGCGCGTGAGCGCGATCTTGCCGAGCACCAGGTCCGAGAGCGTCTTGCGAAGCTGCGCATTCTCGGCTTCGAGTTCTTCGACGCGGCGCTCCGGTGGGAGGGACTGCATCGCGTCGGCGTCTTCCAGGGCAATCGCGGCTTCAACGCGGCGGCGCAGCAGCGGATATTTCCGCGCCATCCGGCGCAGATCCTCGTGCGGCAACGCCATGACGCGCATCTCCGTGCGCGCGGTGACGGTCCGCTTATAAGTCGCCTGGTGCTTCAGCGCCTGGGCGCCGACGATGTCGCCGTGCTGCAGGAGTTCTTCGGCATCTTCGCGGTCTTCGCGCGCGCTGCCAGATACAATGAGAAACATCGCGTTGGCGTCTTCGCCCGACACGATGAGCTGACCGTGTTCGCGAATGACGTCGGCGGTTACGCATTCCAGCACGTCGCTCAACGCTTCGACGTCGAAACCCTCGAACAACGGCTGATGCTTCAGGATCGTCCAGGTCACCGCGAAGCGCCGCCGGTTCAAGCCATTGACGAAGCCATTGGCGATAATGCCGATCGGCAAGGCGACGAGCGCCAGGCCGATCAGCATCGTTATTCCGGCGATGAGCTTGCCGAGCTCCGTATGCGGCGTGACGTCGCCATAACCAGTGGTCGTGAGCGTGGTGACCGCCCAGTACATCGCGTCCGGCAGCGTGCCGACGGCATTGGGTTGCAGCGTCCCCTCGGCGATGTGCATCACTTCGCCGGACACGAACACCGTTGCGATCAAAAGGATGGTCGATGCATAGAGCGCCGAACGCTCCGCATAGAGCACGCCGAGCAAAGCGGGGAGCGCTTGAGAGTAACGCGCCAGCTTGACCAGTCGAAAGAGACGGAAAATGCGCAGCACGCGCAAGTCGATCGGAAAAATGAAGCTGAGATAGCTGGGCGCGAAGGCCAGAAAGTCGATGATCATCAGCGGGCGAAGCGCGAAAGCTATCCGTCCCTTGACCGGACCGCGTGCGGCGATGCGCGGATCGTCGATCGAAGCCCACAGACGAAGAAGATATTCGACCGTGTAGGCGCCGACCGAAAACCGTTCGAAATCCAGGAAGAGGCGCTGCCAGCGGTCGTAGATGAACGGGATGGTCTCGAGCGCCACCGCCGCGACGTTGGCGACGATCAGGGTGATAAGAAAAGCTTCCGCGATCCGATGCAGCGGGCTGCTGAGTTCGCCCTCTTCAAGGAGCGCATAGACCCATGCGCGCGCAACCGAGACGCGCGTGCCGGGGGAGACCGGCGCCGTCGTATCGCTCAACCATTCTCTCCTGAAAGCCCGCAGCCTGCCGCCGTGCATATGGCGTATCGCCCCAATATCCTTTTGTTAAGACGAACTCCAGCAGAACCGCGTGGCATTACCCTGTTGACGCGTTAGGATATAGTAGGCGCGGCCTCTATAAAGGCGCAGGAAAGCCCCGCTGTCCGGAGGCCGGACGGCGGCAGGCCAAGGCCCCAAGGGCGACGCCGGGGCGCTCCGAAACAAAGGCGAGTGAATGGCATTGCAGCAGTCAATCGGTTCAGCGCAGGCGCGGTTGCCCGACCGCCAGATGCTGGCCGACCATCTGATCAAGACCGGAAAAGTTCAGCCCGCCGCGCTGGAACGGGCCGAGCATCTTGCCGGCGAAAGCAGCGAGCATCTGGTGAGCGTGCTGACGCGCCTCGGCCTGATCAGCGAGCGCGATCTGGCGGAGGCCCTGGCGCAGGTTCTTCATTTGCCCATCGCCGCCCCCGGCGATTACCCGGCAGAGCCGGTTCTCGAAGACCAGCTGGGCAAGAAATTCTTGCGCGACGCGCGCGTGCTGCCCTTGCGCGAGGCGGACGGCAGCGTCGTGGTCGCCGCCGCCAATCCGCTCGACACTTACGCCACGGATGCGGTGCGTTTCGCAGTGGGAAAGCCGGTGCTCCTGAACGTCGCGCTGCCGGCCGATCTCGAAGCGGCGCATGAACGCCTCTATGGCGACGGCCGCTCCGGCATTCATCAGATATCGGAGCAATCGCAGGATCACGTCGATGAAAGCCTCAGCGACGACGTCGATCGGCTGAAGGACATCGCCAGCGAAGCGCCGGTGATCCGGTTGGTGAATCTGCTCATCACCCAGGCAGTGGAAGCGCGTGCCTCCGACATCCACATCGAGCCGATGGAGAACGAGTTCCGCGTGCGCTATCGCATCGACGGCGTGCTGCGCGCGGTGGAGTCGCCGCCCCAGCGTCTCGCCAGTGCCGTCATCAGCCGCGTCAAGATCATGGCCAAGCTCAACATCGCCGAGCGCAGATTGGCGCAGGACGGCCGCATTGCGATGGCCGTGCGCGGCA
Source organism: Rhizomicrobium sp. (assembly GCA_036489635.1). Lineage (GTDB taxonomy): Bacteria > Pseudomonadota > Alphaproteobacteria > Micropepsales > Micropepsaceae > Rhizomicrobium. The sequence goes on from DASXFK010000106.1 coordinate 10,665, forward strand.
AGGATGTGGATTTGCGCGTGGCGACGACGCCGACCATTTACGGCGAGAGCGTCGTCATCCGTATCCTGGATCGCGGCCAGCTCGATCTGGATTTGGTGTCGCTCGGCTTCGACGACAGCGTGCTGGGTCCGTTTCGCGATCTGCTTTCGCGTCCGCATGGCATCCTGCTCGTCACCGGTCCCACCGGCAGCGGCAAGACGACGACGCTTTATTCCGCCTTGCTGGAGATCAACACGGTGGATCGCAAGATCCTCACGGTGGAAGACCCGGTGGAATATCACCTGAAGGGCGTCAATCAGGTGCAGGTGAAGCCCAATATCGGACTGACTTTCGCCAATGCGCTGCGCTCATTCCTGCGCCACGACCCCGACATCCTGATGATCGGCGAAATCCGCGATCTCGAAACCGCGCAGATCGCCGTGCAGGCCGCGCTCACCGGCCATTTGATCCTCTCGACGCTGCACACCAACGATGCGGCCAGCGCCGTGACGCGCCTGCTCGACATGGGCGTGGAGGATTATCTGCTCACCTCCACCGTCAACGGCGTCGCCGCGCAACGGCTGGTGCGCACGCTCTGCAAGAATTGCCGCGAGGCTTACACGCCGATCTGCGAGCTGATCGAGAAACTGCATCTGGACCGCTACAGCGACGGCAAGCCGATTACGCTTTATCGGGCCGTCGGTTGTGAAAAATGCAACCATACGGGCTATCGCGGCCGAACTTCCATTCTGGAAGTCCTCATCATGAACGACGCCATCCGCCAAGCGGTGCTGAAAAGCGCGGACTCCGGCGCGATCCAAAAGCTGGCGCTGGATAGCGGCATGCAGACCATGGCGGTTCACGGACTGAAAAAAGCGCTCGCGGGCGTCACGACCATCGACGATGTGCTGCGCGTCGTGACGGTGGGCTGACGATGGCGCTCTACCAATACAAGGCCATGACCAACACCGGCTCGCTGGTGAAAGGCACGCTCGACGGCGCCTCGAAAGAGGCCGTCATCCGGCAGCTTCGCAGCCAGGGGCTTTTCCCGCTCGACGCGCTGGAACGCGAGAGCGCAAGCCTGCAGGGCCGGTTGCGCGCCATACTGCACATCGGCGGCAAGCCGTCGCTGCGCGCGTTGGCGATGGCGACGCAGGAGCTTTCGACGCTGTTGCGCGCGGGACTGGAACTCGATCGCGCGCTCGGAATTCTGATCAATCTCTCCGACATCGGCACGCTGAAGGCGCCTTTCGAAGCGGCGCGCAATCGCGTGCGCGACGGCGCCAGCTTCGCCGATGCGCTCGCCGCCGATCCGGCGTTTCCCAAATTCTACATCAGCATGGTGCGCGCGGGCGAACATGGCGGCTCGCTCGACAACGTGCTGCAGCGGCTGACCGATTATCTCACCCGCACGATGGCGATCCGTGAAACCGTCACCTCGGCGCTGATCTATCCGGCGATCCTCCTGATCACCATGTTCATCTCGATCACTGTGATCCTGGTTTTCGTGCTGCCGGAATTCGAGCCGCTGTTCGCCGAGGCCGGCAAGTCGCTGCCGCTTCCCACCCGCATCGTGATGGATGCCGGCGACTTCGTGCGCGACTTCGGATGGCTCGTCGTCATCGCTGCGATCGCCGGCATTTTGGCTCTGCGCGAGGCGCTCAAAAAGCCGGAAAACCGCTTGAAATGGGATGGGGCGCTGCTGCGCCTTCCCGTGCTGGGCGATCTGCTTCGTGGGATCGAGATCGAGCGCCTCATGCGGACGTTCGGCACCTTGCTCTCGAACGGCGTGCCGGTGCCGACAGCGCTTAACCTAAGCAAAGACGTGCTCTCCAACACCGTGCTGACGGCAGCGGTGCTCGACGCGGCGCTGTCGTTGCGCGAAGGCGAGCGGCTCGCCCAGCGCCTGGCGCGCGCCAAGGTGTTTCCCGCGATCACGCTCGATCTCATCCAGATCGGCGAGGAATCCGGCAAGCTGGACGAGATGCTGCTCCGGCAAGCCGATCTCGACGAGTTGCGCATCAGGCACCGCGTCGATCGCGCGCTTGCGCTGCTCGTGCCGTGTCTGACAATCCTGCTCGGCGTCGTGGTCGCGGGACTGATCGCCTCCATGCTCGCGGCAATTCTCAGCGTCAACGATTTGGCATTGCAATAGGAGTCGAGGATGAATCGAAGGCTTGCCGAAGTCAGGGCAGGGCGCGGCGAGGCGGGCTATACGCTGATCGAGCTGCTGGTCGTGCTCGCGATCCTGGGGTTCCTTGCGGCCATCGCGACCGTGCAGGTCATCCATTATCTCGACAGCGCGAAAGTGAGCACGGCCAAGACGGAAGTGTCGAACCTTTCCGCGGGTCTGGATCTCTACAAGCTCGACGTCGGCGGCTATCCGTCGACGCAACAAGGCCTCGCGGCGTTGCTCAAGGCGCCGGACGGGGTCGACAATTGGAACGGCCCGTATATCAAGAAGACGACCAAGCTGAACGACCCTTGGGGACATCCCTACAATTACCGCTCGCCCGGGCAATATGGAGAGTTCGATCTCTACAGTTTCGGACCCAAGGGCGACGAAGGAAACACCGGTGCCAAGCCTCTTGTCGCGAACTGGTGAGCGCGGTTTCACGCTTCTGGAAGTGCTGGTCGCCTTGACCATCCTGAGCCTTTCGCTGGGCGTGCTGCTGGCGATTTTCAGCCAGAGCCTGTCGCGCGCGGAAGAGAACGCGACGGAAGCCAGCGCGCGCACCTTGGCGCATTCGCTGCTCGCACAAGCCGAAGCCGCGCCGCATCCCGCATTCGGGGACACCAACGGCGTCTCCAACGGCTTGCGCTGGCGCGTCCGCATAGCGCCCTATGGCAGCGACGCCGATCAGACCGCCTGGCAGCATGTCGCCCAGCAGCTCGATGCGACAGTGAACTGGCAATATCAGGGCCGGACGCGCTCGCTGACGCTTTCCAGCTTGCGTCTCAACGGCGCAACCGGAACCTCGCAATGACGCGAAACTGCGAGAGTGGCTTTACCTTGGTCGAGCTTCTCGTCTCGATCACCTTGATGGCGTTTCTGTCATTGCTCCTGTTCGGCGGTCTGCATTTCGGCACGCGGGTGTGGCAGAAGGCGACCTCGGCGGACACCGTCGGCAACAAGATCCTGCTGGCACAGGCGTCGCTCGCCAGCACGCTTCGGCAAGCCTATCCCTTTTTCGTGCTGGTATCGCCGACCGATCGGCATGTGCAATTCGACGGAGAAGCGCAGAGCATGACGTTTTTCGCGCCGGCTGAGCGCGGTGGCCTGGATGTCGTCACCATTGCGCACGATCCTAACGGGACGCTGGTGATGAATTCGCGCCCCGAACTCGCCACGCACCCGGCCGCGGACGTGACGCATCGGGTGCTGCTCTCCGGCGTGAAGTCGTTTTCCGCAGCTTATTTCGGCGCGATGAACAAAGGCGCGCCGCAGCAATGGTATCCGGTGTGGCGCAATGCGCACACGCTCCCCGATCTCATCCGCTTGCGGGCTGACTTGGACGACAAATCCGCAAAATGGCCGGATCTGCTGGTCGCGCCGCAGGTGTCGGCGGATCAGGCGTGTGTGTACGATCAACTGACGAAATATTGCACGGGTCGTTTATGACGGTTTCCCCAGTGAGCGAGGCGACGGAACCGTCATTGGGCGATTTGCTCGCCGAATGGCGCGCAGAACTGACGGGCTATTGGGAGGAGCGGTTTGCGCGGCCGCTGAACGAGGGCGCCGAGCATGTGGCAGTCGCGGTGGGAGATGCCGAGCTCGGTGTCTATCTCGTCAAGGGCGAGGACGCGGTGGAGATCGGCCGGCTGCCGCGAGCAGGCGATCCGCGGGAACTCGCCGCATTGCTCTCCAACTCGCCCCTCGTGGCGCGCGGCACAAGCGATGTCTCGATCCTGCTGCCGGCGTCTCAAGTGTTGCGCCCGCATCTGCAGCTTCCGGCCGCGTCGCGAGCGACGCTTCGCAAGGCCGCATTCTACGAGCTGGAGCGGCTCAGTCCCATCGATCCGGATCAGGTCTATTTCGACCTGGTGGTGCGGGAGGTGCGCGGTCAGAAAAGGAGGGCCGACATCGAGCTGCGTATCATCAAGAAGACGACGGTGGACCAGGCGGTGGCGCTGTGCCGCGACGCAGGCCTGTCGGTGGGGGCGATCGCCTTCGAAGGCGATGCGCGCGAGGCGGACCGAAGCCATTTTCCGATCGACACCGGCGCATCGCTTCGGCTGCGCTGGCGTCGCAACAGCATCCTTCTTCTCGCGGCGCTGGCCGCGATCCTGTTCGTGCTCCTTCTCATGGCCGCCTATTGGCGTGGCAGCGCGCGAAGCGATTTTCTTTCCGATCAGGCCGCTGCCGCGGGCCAGCACGCCGAACTTGTGCATCGCCTGAAGCGTGACATCACCGACACCCGCGCCCAGATCGAGTTTCCGCTGGCGCAGAAGCGCGCCCCGGCCGTGATCCAGATATTGTCCGAAGTGACGCAGATCCTGCCGCGCGGCACCTGGCTCACGGAGTTCGCCTTCAACGACAGCAAAGTGCATGTGCAGGGCTTTTCCAATGCGCCGTCGGACCTTATCGGCCTGATCGACAAATCGGCTTATTTCACCAACGCCCAGTTCGAAGCTTCGCTGCAGAGCGCCCAGGACAACGCCGAGCATTTCGATCTTTCGTTCGAACTGAAGAAACCGGGGGCGCATTGATGGCTGTCCCGGACTATCTTCGCGGCCGGCGCGGTGCGTTCCTGGCGCTGGGCGCGGCCGTGGTGCTGGCGCTCATCGTCATCGGCCTGCCGATCGCGATGCTGTTTGCCTCACAGGCAAGCGACATCGACGATTCCGAGCATCAGATTGCGGCCTATCAGGCCGAAGTCGGCCAGCGGCCGCAATTGCAAGCCCGCCTGGAGGCGCTGCGCCAGAGCGCGCAATCGGTTCCCGGCCTGCTCACCGGCAGCAATGCCGCACTGGCCCAGGCCCAGCTCCAGAGCGACATGAAGGAACTGATCGAACGCAACGGCGGCACCTTGCTCAGCGCCCAACTCCTGCCGCCGACGCATTCCAACGGCTTCGACGTCGCCTCGATCTCCTACGACATGACGGTGCCGCTCGGCCATTTCCGCGCCATGCTCTATTCCGTGGAGACCCACACGCCGTTTTATTTCGTCAACGATGCCGACTTCATCATGCCGCCGAACTGGCGTCCCGGAAACGCGCAGAACCCCGATCCGGCCATGGAAGTGCGCTTCACCATCCACGCCTATCGCTGGAGTGGACGGCGATGATGGGGATTCGTCTGACGCCGGCGCAGATCGCGCTGCTCGCCCTGTGCGGCGCGCTTGCGGTGGTGCTGTTCTATGAACTGTTCGCGCCGCTTGGAGCTTATCAGCCGCCTGCGGTGGACAGCAGCCGCGCTTCCTACAGCGTGGCGATGCCGCAGATGTACACACCGCCCGCCTTCGAGACGTTCGCAAATGTCGACGAGAAATCGGTGTTCAATCCGCTGCGCACGCCCATCCTCACCGATGCCGGCGGCGGGGCGACGGCCGCAGGCGATGCCTTGCCCTCCGACCTGGCGCTGGTCGGCGTGATCCTCGACGGCCCGACGAAGATGGCGCTTTTGAAGTCCGCGACCACGCCTCTGGCGGTGGGCATTCCCGAGGGTGGCGTGTTCGAAGGCTGGGAGATCGCCAGCGTCGCGCCCGATATGGTGGTTTTCGCAGCCCATGGCAGCCGCCAGGAACTCAAGCTCAGCGCCAACAAGCCGCCTGCCAAGGACGATTCCGACCAGTCCGACGATCAGTCGTCGGACAATGCGTCGGACGACGCCACACCGCCCCCCGCTGCGCACCTGCCGCAAGTGCATACGCCGCCCAAGCCGGACGACTCCGGCCACTGAGAAAAATGCGCTAAGTGCTTACAAAAGATAGAAGACTGGCAAAAGATAGAAGACTGGCAAGCGAGTTCGTTCTATAAGGCGTCGGCGAAGGGTTGACTAAGGAACATCGATTGGTGCGGAGAGCTGCATTCGGGCTGGCGGCAACCGTTTGGCTGGCAACATCGGCAATGGCGCAACCTGCGCCGTCACAGCCGGCGCCCGCCATGACATCCGCGAGTACGACGACGGACGATAACGGCATCACGCTGAATTTCGTCAACGCCGACGTGCGCGATGTCGCCAAGGCTGTGCTCGGCGACTATCTGAAGCTCAATTACGAGATCGGTTCGACGGTGCAGGGCACCGTCACCTTGCAGACCAGCCAGCCCTTGAAGCGCGAGCAGGTTCTGCCGGCGCTGGAGCAGGCGCTCAGCCTGAACAATCTGGCGCTCGTCCACGCCAACGGCATCTACGAAGTGATGCCCCTTGCCGAAGCGCACAAGCAGGTCGGCATGACCCCTGGTCACGTCAGCAATGCTTACGGTTATGGCGTGGACGTCGTGCACGTCCATTACATGAGCGCCGAACAGATGCAGAAGCTGATCGCGCCGCTCGCGGCGGCCGAAGGCGCGATACGTGCCGATCCCAGCGGTAATTCGCTGATCGTGGAAGGCACCGCGCAGGAACGCGCCGCGATCCTCGAGGACATTGCCCTGTTCGATGTGGATTCCATGTCCGGCATGACGTTCGAACTGTTCCAGCCCACCTATATGGATGCCGATGAACTCGCCAAGGAGCTCACCGCGCTGATGGGCGGCGTCAGCGGCCAGATGAGCGGCGCGGTGCGCCTCATCCCCATCGACCGGCTCAATGCGGTGCTGGTGATCTCGCCGCAGCAGCGCTACCTCACCCAGATGCGCGGTTGGGTGGCGCGCCTCGACAAGCCGGGGCAGGGCAACGACAAGAAGATCTTCGTCTATCATGTGCAGAACGGCCGGGCGAGCGACCTGGCGAACACGCTGCTGAAGACGCTGTTCGGAGCATCCGCGGGCACGACCACCACAACGCCGTCGCCGTCGCCATTCTCGAGCCAGAGCGGCGGCTCGATGGCGGGATCGACCAACAATTTCGGCTCGGGTTCCCTATTGGGCGGAGGCACATCGCTCCAGCCCGGCGGCACGACAGCCTCGCATCCTTCTTCGACGTCCTTCCAGCCGGTGACATCGCCGGCTGAACAGCGCGAAAGCCATGCGCGCCCATTCGAGACCGTGGGTGGCGTGTCGCGCGAAGGCATCAATTCGGTCAACATCACGGCGGACGAGACGAACAACGCGCTCGTGGTGCTGGCGACGCCGCGCGAATATGCCGTTGTCGAGGATGCGTTGCACCAGCTCGACATCGCGCCAGTCCAGGTGCTGCTCGAGGCCGCGATCGCCGAAGTGACGTTGACCAACGAAACGCAGTTCGGCGTGCAATATTTTTTCAACGGCGCGCACAATCAGGGCGTGCTGACGCAAGGCACGACCGTTCCGCTCACCGGCACCAACAGCCTGACGGGCGCGACATCGCCGACCGTGAATATCGCTGCCAGTTACCCCGGATTTTCCTACATGTATTCGAACGGCGCTAGCATCCAGGTGATCCTGAACGCGTTGGATACCGTCAGTCATGTCGATGTGATTTCGGCGCCTGAAGTCATGGTGCTCAACAATCAGCTGGCCTCGCTGGAAGTCGGCGATCAGGTGCCGATCCTGAGCGGCGAGGCGCAGAGCACCGTGGACGCGGGCTCGCCGGTCGTGAACTCGGTCGAGTATCTCGACACCGGAATCATCCTGAAAGTCACGCCCCGCGTGAACCGCAGCGGCCAGGTGATGATGGATATCAGCCAGGAAGTGAGCGGCGTGGATAACAACGCCACCACCCAAGGCACCATCGGTTCGCCTACCATTCAGCAGCGCAAGATCGAGAGCTCGGTCTCGGTGGCCGACGGCGAGACTGTGGCGCTGGGGGGCCTGTTCAGCGATCAGAGGACGATAGGAAGCAGCGGCATTCCGCTGCTCGACCGCATTCCGCTCATCGGCAATCTGTTCAGCAACCACGACAATTCGCACAATCGGACGGAACTGATGGTGCTGATCACGCCCCATGTCGTGAACAATCCGGAAAAGGCACGCGCCGTCACCAATGAACTTCGCAAGAAACTTCCTGCGGTTCAGTCACTCTTCGACCAGAAAGGCTGAAAGCGCCGCAAAAGCGGAGCGCGGCTGGGCGCTGGTCGCTGTGCTGTGGACGCTCGCGATCCTGTCGATGATGGCCGCGGCGTCGCAGGCGCTCACCGTTGCCTCCGCGCGCGTCACGCATCTTGCCAACGACAATGCCCGGATCGATGCCGATGTCCGCGCCGGCGTGGTGCGCGCCATTCTTGCGCTCGAGGATCCGCGCATTGCTGCGCGCTGGCGTGTCGATGGCATGCCGCAGACTTTCGTGTTCGACGGCCTCGCCATGAGCGTGCGGATCCAGGACACGGCCGGGCTGATCGACCTTAACGTCGCCGATGACGACGCGCTCCAGGGACTGTTCATATCCGCGGGTCTCCCCGCCGACGCCGCGAAAACTTTGACCGCAAACGTCATCGATTGGCGCGAGCCGGTGGGTGGTGACGATGCCGATCAGTCGCGCACACAAGGAACGACCGACGCCAGATATGCGGCAGCCCAGCTCGGCTACATGCCCCGCCACAACCCTTTCCAGACTGTCGATGAACTGAAACTTGTCATTGGAATGACGCCCGCCCTGTTCGCACGGGTCGCGCCGGCGCTGACAGTGTATTCGCGCGACTCCGATGTGGACGAGCAGACGGCGCCTGTCATTGTCCTCAACGCGCTTTATCCGGGCGACACGAACAAGATCGCGCAGATCATCGCCGGCCGGAACAACCCGCAAGCGCAGGCCGATGGCGATCAGCAACCTTCCGGCCCGCCGGGTGTCATTTCCGACAATGGATCGTCATGGGGCCATTCTTATCGCGTGACGATCGCCGCGATGCCCAATGGCCGACGCATCGTTCGCACTGCCGTCGTCGAACCCACCGGCGACCCGGATCGGCCTTATCTCGTCGAGGCGTGGAACTAGAGCATGATCCGGTTCGATTGAATCGGACCATGCTCTGGATTCGTTGGTTGTCGCGCGATCTGGCGCCGAACCGGTGTCCCGGATCGCGCTCTAAGGAAGCTGAGGGACGAGCGGGCCGTATAGCCAGACGAGCCATCCGCCGAGCGCGAGAAACGCGCCGAACGCAATGGGATCCGTGGCGCTCAATGGCCGCCGGATGGCCGAACGCAACAGCACGAACAGCAAGCCAGCGACGGCCGCAAACAGCAGAGTCGACGGCAAGCCTTGCCAGGAAAGCCACGCGCCCAAAGCGCCCATCAGCTTGGCGTCGCCCAATCCAAGCCCTTCGCGGCCGCGCAGGCGCGCATAGCCGTAGGCAACGAGCGCAAGCACAAGAAATCCGGCCAATGCTCCGATCAGATGAGCCGGCAGATTCACGGGATCGATAACATAGGACACAACAATGCCCGCCAGTGCCAGCGGCAGCGTCAGGGCATCGGGCAGCAGAAAATTGTTCCAATCGATCGCCACCAGAACAAGCAGCCACCAACCGAGCAGGCAACTGGCGAGGAGAATTCCGCCGGATGTCACGGTCGATGCCCAAAGGGCAATGCCGAACGCAGCGATTTCCATGATCGGCGCGAACAAACCGATTCGCGCGCGGCAATAGCGGCAACGTCCTCTAAGCCACAGCCAGCTTGCAACGGGCAGCAGATCGCGAACCGCAAGCCGATGACTACAACTGTCGCACTGCGATCTTCCGCGCACGAAATCCTGCCCCCGCGGAAGCCGTTCCGCGAGGAGGCCGAGGAAACTCCCGATGAAAGGCGAGACGAGCAGCACGGCCCAAACGAAAACGGCGGAGTTCGCGAAACTGATTCGAAGGGGGATTTTTGTACTCCATGCCGCGCGCCGGGCGTACGAACACCGCAAATTTATTGGAAAGTTCCGCCAAATGACAGTGCAAGAAAGCCACACTTTTGCGGTTTTGGGCGAATATTCGCGAAGGATTGGTTCAACGCGGTTGCGGCGCGGCCAAATCTGATAATCTATCCAGAACGTTGCTGAGAATCTTGGGGAGTGGTCATGAATCGCAAATTGGGGCTTTGCCTGGTTTCCGCCGTCGCGGGTGTGTTCGCGATGGGATCCGCGCAGGCGATGTCGACGGCGCAGATCACGACGCGCATCAACGACAATCTGCGTGTCACATTGGCCGGAAATACGCGCCCTGAAGCGGTTGCCGCGAACGATCGGGGCTTGGTCTCCGACAGCACGCCGATACAGCACGCGGAAATTCTTTTGCGCCGTACCAGCGCGCAGGAAAAGGAACTCGACACGCTTATCGCGGCGCTGCACAACCCCAAATCGCCGCAATACCACAAGTGGCTGACGGCAACCCAATTCGGCAAGCGATTCGGGGCCGACCCTTCCGACGTTGCCAAGATCACCTCGTGGCTTTCCTCCCACGGCCTGTCCGTCGAAGCTGTTTCAACTGGCAAGATGATGATCGCGTTCTCCGGCAATGCCGGCGCGGTCCGCGGCGCCTTCCACACCGAGATCCATAATCTCTCGGTCGGCGGCGCTCATCACATTGCCAATATGAGCGACCCGCAGATTCCGGCGGCGCTGTCGCGCGCCGTCGCGGGCATCGTCTCGCTGAATGACTTCAGGCCGCATTCCGATCTTGTGCCGCGTGGCAAGCCGGCGCTCACGGGCACCTGCGGATCGTACGGTGCCTGTCTCGCGGTGATGCCCGCTGACTTCGCCACCATCTATAATCTCAACCCGGAATTCGCGAATGGGATTACGGGCAAAGGTCAAACGATTGTCGTGATCGAAGATACCGGCATCGGCAACGGCTCGACGCAGACATTGTCCGGCGCCGACTGGACGACGTTCCGCAAAACCGCCGGCCTTTCGGGCTACACGTCCGGCTCTTTCACGCAGATCAACCCTGCACCTGCTTCCGGCGCAAACGACTGCGCCAACCCCGGTATCAATAGCAACGAAGGCGAGGCCACGCTCGACGCGGAATGGGCCAGCGCCTCCGCACCGGATGCCGCCATCGTGATGGCGAGTTGCCAGGATGGCGTGACCTTTGGAGGCCTGATCGCCCTGCAGAATTTGCTCGACAGCGCCAATCCGCCGCCGATCGTCAGCATCAGCTACGGCGAATGCGAGCCCGTTAACGGTTCTGCCTCGAACGCCATGTTCAATGCGACGTACCAGCAAGCGGTTGCTGAGGGCACGACCGTGTTCGTCTCCTCCGGCGACGAAAGCGCCACGAGCTGCGATGCCAACGCGCGGATGGCCCGGCACGGTATTTCGACAAGTGGTTTCGCGACGACGCCATATAATGTGGCGGTCGGCGGCACAGACTTTGGTGACACGCCGGCGGATTGCGTGAGCAGCGCGTTCCCGGCCTGCAACAAGAAATATTGGGCGACGAAGAACACCGCTGTCTTCGGCTCGGCGAAATCCTACATCCCGGAAGTACCCTGGAACGATTCGTGCGCGGGCACCGTGTTCGCGACCTACGCAAGCGGTTCTCCGGTCGCCTATGGCAAGAACGGTTTCTGCAACTCGCCCGAGGGCGCGCGCTTTCTGACCACGGGATCGGGCAGCGGCGGTCCCAGCACCTGCGCGACCGGAACGCCGGCTCGGTTCGCGGTGACGGGTGGTAGCTGCGCGGGGTGGGCAAAGCCCGCCTGGCAGGCCGGCGTCTTCGGCAATCCCGCCGACGGTGTCCGTGACATTCCCGACGTCTCGCTATTCGCAGCGAACGGTTTGTGGGGTCACTTCTACGTCTTCTGCGACAGCAATGGCGGCCATTGCTCTCCCACCCAGCCCAATACCTGGAATGGCGCGGGCGGGACTTCGTTCGCCTCGCCGATCTTCGCCGGCATCATGGCGCTGATCGAACAGAAGACTGGCGCGCGCCAGGGCAACGCCAACACGGTGTTCTATGCGCTGGCCGCCTCCGAATACGGCAAAAAGGGCAGTAGCAAGTGCAACTCCACGCTCGGAAAGAAAACCGCCAGCACCTGTGTTTTCCACGACGTCACGGCAGGCGATTTCGACGTGAACTGCGTGGGCGCGAACAATTGCTATGACCCGTCCGGCCGCGTCGGCGTCGTCTCGGCCAGCAACACCGCCTACCAGCCCGCCTATCCGGCGACTGCAGGCTGGGACTACACCACGGGCCTCGGCACGGTGAATGTGACCAATCTCGTCAACGCGTGGCCGAAATAGGCTCGTATGACGAGGACGGTTGAAAATGAATTTGGGCTTTGGGCACGGTCGCGCTGTCGCGTCCGTGCCTGCAGCTCGCTTGGAAAGACAATTTAACAGCTCGCGTCTTGGGGGGCCAAATGTCCGTTCATAACAATTCTCGGCATCAGATCGTAGATACTCTCAACTCTTCGTCCGCGGGCGAACGCAGCCTGCTGCGCCGGGCCGTTGTGGCCTCGACATCGCTGATCGCGATGTCTGCCGCGCTCGGATGGAACAGTCCGGCCCTCGCGGCTGGCACGTGCGGCGCTCCCGCCGGCGGCGTCGCCAATTGCAGCGCGACCGCCTATCCGACCGGCATTGAATATTCGGGCCCGGACGCGGTCGATGATTTGACGGTCAATGTTGGAAGCTTCGCCGGCCAGGCGGCGCCCGTGACGGTGAGCGGCGGGATCGATATCGAGGACCTCTTTTCCCTGAACCCGACCTCCGAAACGCTCAATGTGGGTGCGAACGTTACGGTTTCGAGCACGGGCTTGCCCGATATCGCGGTCTTTTCGGTTTCATATGCCGACAGCGCTACGACGACCATCTACAACGCAGGATCGCTGACAAGCTCCGGCAATACCGGAATAATCGGTGTAGCCGCGAGCTATTACTATGCGCCCGGTGCGGCGTCGGCCGTGTCCACGGCGACTACGACCGCCACAAATACGGGGGCCATTTCCGCCTATTCAGGCGGTATCACCGGAATTTCCAGCGCTTATTCCGGCGGCGCTGCCTATGGGGCTGCGACCGCTACGACAACGCTCGCGAACACCGGCAACATCTCGACCACCGGCCTGTTAGGCACTGCAATCTACGCAGACTCACTGGCCGGTTCAGTGGCCGATGGGCATTCCTATGCCACCGCGGCAGCATCTGTTTCGAACAGCGGCGATTTGCACACGTCCGGCGCCTATGCACATGGGATCGAAGTAAACGCCACGTCGAATGCGGACGTCACTGGCGCTCTGCTGTACTCCTATGCGACGGCGTCTTCCTCGGCCACGGTCGTCAACTCCGGCTCCATCCATACAACCGGCACCGATTCGATCGGCATATTCGGTGAGTCGGTGGCGGAAGCGGGTGCTTATTCAAGTCCAATCTACGCCAACGCGACCGCGGTTCTAAATCTCGCGAATTCGGGGTCGATCAAGACGAGTGGCGGTCCTAACGGGGGTGGCTACGGTGCGGACGGCATCTACGGTTTCGCAGCGGCGACCGGCGTTGGGCTGCTGGGCGGCACGGGCACGGCAACCATCAACGTCACCAACACCGGCTCGATCTCGACAAGCGGCTATGGGGCGCAGGGCATTGGGACCTACAGCAAGGGCGTCGGCGTTTCGCTTTATTACGCAACGGGTGCAGCCTATTCCAACGTCGCCAATGGCGGAATCATAAAGACCAAGGGCGCCGCCGCGCCGGGCATTTCAGCCAATGCGGTCGGATATGCTTTGTCTTATGACGGTGACGCAGGCGCCTATTCGGGTGCCACCGTCGCGAACACCGGTTCGATTGCCACCAAGGGACCGCTCAGCGATGGCATGATCGCTGTGGCCGCCGCCAAAGCCGTGAGCGAAGGACTGCGGGGGGTGGCATCGGCCTCGACGACGATAAGCGCGACAAACACCGGCACGATCGCGACGACGGGCAGCGGTTCTTCGGGCATCTATGCACTTTCCGGCGCAGTGGCCTCAGGCTTTAGATCTGCGCCCTATGCCAGTACCACCGTCGTCAATACCGGCGATATCTCGACCGCTGGCGCCGGGTCTTTGGGCATTGCGGCGATCAGTTCGGGTTACGCCGAAAGCCGCTATGTTTATTCGACGACACGCACCAGCGTCACCAATACGGGCATGATAGGCACGAAGGGCGCGGGCAGCGTCGGGATCTATGCTTTTTCGCAATCGCAGACAGCCTCGCCGGCGACGATTGGCTATGCCGGAGAAGGCAAGAACCATGCTTACTCCACGATCACCAATGGTGGCGTTGTCACGACGTCGGGCGACTACGCACCGGCCATAGTGGCACTGGCAACGGCATCGGCGGCTTCCGTCTTCCAAAGCCTGACTTATGCCTCCAGCTCAATTACGAATGGCGGGGCGGTCAGTACCTCCGGTAGCCACTCGACAGCCATTCAGGCCGTGGCCCAGACGGTGTCCTATCAAGGATTGCCCTATTATTCTTCGACCGCGGTATCGACGACGAACGTCGTGAATGCGGGCTCGCTGACGACATCTGGAGTCGCCGCGTCGGGCGTTGTCGGAATTGCGACGTCGGTCGCGGATGGCGGCTCTTCTGCGGCGGCAAGTTCGTCCGTCAGCGTTACGAATGCGGGCACGGTTTCGGTGTCGGGCGCCGGTGGGATCGGTCTGGAGGCCGCGTCGATTGCCTACTCAGCCTCGGCCGGCACGTCGACGGCATCCGCGACTTCGCTTGTCGTGAACGCAGGCAGCGTCACGGTGACGGGCGCTGGCGGTGTGGGTGTGATGGCGGCTGCGCAGGCGTCTGCGAACGGCGCAGCAGTTCCCGCTTCTTCGACGGTGGTAAACGCGGCGTCGGGTTCGATTGTGGCGTCTGGCGCGGGCGGGATCGGTGCGAAGGTTGAAGGGGCGTATTCCACGCTGGTTACCTATACGGGCTCTGTGCTTTCCGGCGGGACCGGTGTTGGGGCGGTTGGCGTTTACATGAACGCGGCGGAAGGCATCGTGTCGAATGCGGGCACGATCTCATCGGGCAACGATGCGGCGCTCAGCATGACGGCGCTGGCGGCCAACATTGTGAACAACACGGGCACGATCACGGGCACGGTGACGTTGCACAGCGGTGCCGGCGGTCAGAACGTTCTGTACAATTACGGCACCTGGAACGCGGTGGGTGGCAACAGCGACTTCACGCACGGTGCGGGCGGCGGCAGCAACCTCGTCAACGAGACCGGGGGCACGATTGTCGTGACGAGCAGCCAGAGCTTCACGGGCCTGGACAAGTTCACCAACCTAGGCACGCTCGACATGACGGCAGATCCCGGCTTCGAGACGCTGACGGTGAGCGGCGACTATGAAGGCATTGGCGGCGTCCTGAAGGTCGATGCCACGACGCAAGGCGGCATGCAGGGCGACGGACTTGCCATTCAGGGGGCAGCCAGCGGCAACACCAAGGTCAAGCCGACGATCGTCGGCACGCCGGGGCAGACGACAGGCAATGGCATCCTTCTGGTGTCGGCGGCCTCGGGTGCATCGGCGGGCGAGTTCACGCTTGCGGGCAACGCATCCAACGGCAGCGAAGTGGCCGGCGCCTTCGAATACAACCTGGCTTTCGAGCCGGGCGCAGGCACCGCCGGCGACTGGTATTTGCAGTCGGCGGTCTATCCGGGGGTCTACCAGTTCGGTCAGGTGGGCTCGTCCTCGATCCTGGTGGCGGACGCTGTAAACCCCTCGGTGGTCGATCTGCTGGGCCAGGCATTCAACAGCTCGGTGAAGGAAGCCTCGCTCGACAATCTGTCCCAGCAGGTGGCGTCCACCGACAACAGCTTCGTGCCGGATCCGAATGGGCCCGGGGTCTCGGGCTGGGGGCGCTTCGACGAAGCGCGCTTCAACGTCAGCCCGTCCGGATCGGCCTTCTCCAATTACAAGCTGCGGGTGGATTCGGTGCAGCTCGGCGTCGATTACGATTGGCACAATGCCACGAACAACGTGTTGGTCGGCGGCTACATCACGCCGTTCCACGCCTGGTCGGACTTCTCGTTGCTGGGCGGGCATATCGGCACACGCGGAACCGCTTACGGCGCGTACGGACTATGGTTCAGCGGCCCGTGGCAGGCGGGCGTGCGGTTGAACTACGACGACACCTCTTCGCACATCTCCGATACGTTCCTGGGCACCAGCGCCTGGGTCAAACCGACGGAAAAGGGCGTCCAGGTCGCAGCGAGCTACGACATGCCGCTCGACTGGGCGGACTTCACGCCCAGCGCGGAACTCAATTACGGCAACGTCAATGGCGTGCAGTTCGACGACGGTGCCGGCGATCTGGTCAAGGTCGGCAAGACGAACGACTTCTGGGGCAAGCTGAATGGCCGCTTCTCGTGGGATGTCACAACCGACCGCGGCCTTCTGGTGCAGCCATACGTCAATGTCGGGGTGCTCTATCGCGGCGACAGCAGCACCGATGTGACGGTGGGCAGCTTCCCGGTGTCCACCAACATCAATGGCTACAACGGCGATGTGGGCGTGGGCGTCAACACCAACCTGGCAGCCGGGCTGTCGCTGTCCGCGCAAGCCGACTATATCGCCGGCAACCGCGTCGAGGGATGGACCGGGTTTATCGGCCTGCGATACACGCCGGGGGTTGTTGAGGCACCGCAGGCAGCGCCGCCGCCTCCGCCACCTCCGCCACCCCCGCCGCCGCCGCCGGCCCCGACGAAGACGTTCATCGTCTTCTTCGACTTCAACAAGTCGAACCTCACGACGGAAGCGCAGTCGGTTGTTGCGGAAGCCGTCAAGACGGCGCAGTCCGGCGGGATGGTCCGCGTGCTCATCACCGGGCACACCGACACGGTGGGTTCGGACAGCTACAACATGGGCCTCTCGGTGCGCCGCGCTCAATCCGTCAAGGACGAGATGGTGCACGAGGGTCTGGACGGCTCGGGCATCTCGATCGAAGGCAAGGGCTTCCACGATCCGCTCGTGCCCACAGGTCCGGGCGTGCGCGAACCGCAGAACCGACGCGCCGTCATCGACCTCGGCGGCTAACCACACCCAACCTCATGAACCCTTGAAAAGGGCGGTCTTCGGACCGCCCTTTTGCTTGGCAGCGGTCGATCTACCCTGGAACGCCAACGCATCGGCGCTCTGCTTGCCGTGCCAACAGCTTGCTGGTAGTCGGGATGCGAACGATGGGAGCCTGGATTGACGACCGATAGCCCCCCAGCCTCGCAGGCCCCCATTGAGGGCACCGCGCACAGTGCCGTGCCGGAGCAGGAGACGAAGATCAGCTGTTCGCGCGGCTTCGGCGACTGGCTGCTCAGCAACCGCTGTTCGCTCGCCTTCACATCCTACCAGACCGGAGAGCTGTTTCTCATCGGTGTTCTGCCCAACGGCAGCATCTCGTTCCATCAGCGCCATTTCGTGCGCGCCATGGGATTGCACGCCACGACGCAGCGGCTTTATCTCGCGTCTATCTTTCAGGTCTGGCGGCTGGAGAACGTATTGCGACCGGGCGAGGTCGCCAATGACGGTTTCGACAAGCTTTACATTCCGCGCAATGCGCAAGTCACGGGCGATCTCGATGTCCACGAAATCGGCGTCGAACCGGACGGCCGGGTCATCTTCGTCAACACCGCGTATTCCTGTCTCAGCGTGTTCAGCCGTACCGATAGCTTCAGGCCGATCTGGAAGCCGAAATTCATCTCCAAACTCGCCAACGAGGATCGTTGCCACCTCAACGGCCTGGCGATGGAGAACGGCGCCGCGCGCTATGTGAGCGCGATTTCGCGAAGCGATGCCGTGACCGGCTGGCGCGACCGCCGCGAGAAGGGCGGCTCGATTATCGACATCACCGATGACCGCGTCGTCACCGACCAGTTGTCGATGCCGCATTCGCCGCGCATCTATCAGGACCAGCTCTGGGCGCTGGATTCGGGCCGCGGCTATCTCGTGCGCGTGGATCGCTTCAACGGCAAGCTCGACCGCGTTGCGTTCTGCCCCGGCTTCCTGCGCGGCCTTGCGTTCCGCAACAAATATGCCGTGGTTGGTCTTTCGCTTCCGCGCGACAGCTCGTTCAGCGGTCTGGATCTCGACGCCGAATTGACCAAGCGCGACGCCGATCCCTGGGCCGGCGTGAACATCATCGACACCCATTCCGGCGACGTCGTGCAATGGCTCCGGCTCGAGGGTCATATTCGCGAAACGTTCGACGTGGCCGTGCTGCCAGACGTGCGCTGCCCGATGGCCGTGGGCCTGATGACGCCCGACATCCGCACGCATATCACCGTCGAGGAGAACGACCTCTTCGCCCCTAAACCTGCCGGCAAAGGCAAAGCAAAGGCCAAGTAAGCCTCGGTTTAATCAATGAAATCCCAGGCCGCGGTTGCTGGCTTGCGATTGGCCTTTTAATTTGCGCGTGAGCGAGGGTGTCCCGAATGAGCGAATGCGCGCAGACAGATGAAGCCGCCCCGCAGAACGCGCCGGCAGCGCGCAGCCTGGAGGAACGCTTTCCCGTCGCGGCCAGGCTGACGCGCGAGGGCCGCAAGGCGCGGGCGGATGGCGACATGACGCTTGCCGAACTGCGCGCAACCCAGGCCTTGCAGCGCGTGTCGGACTATCCGGACGCGCTCCTGCTGCTGTGGGAATGCCGCCGGCGCAGCGATGCCTCAAGCCCCGAATATGAGGAATTGCTGCGCGCCGTCATTCGCCAGCATCCGAGTCTGCTCGATGCGATCACCGAACTCTCCTTGCTGCTTTTCTCCCGCGGAGAGCGGGTCGAATGCGAAATCTATGCGCGCCGCGCGCTTCGCATGGCGCCGATGTTGCCGCGCGCCCACGGCATCATGGGCCTGATCTTCACCGAAACGAACCGTGCCGCGGCCGGCGAGTTCCATTTCCGCCGCGTCATCGAACTGGAAGGCGAGCACACGCGCGTCGCGACGAATCTTGCCAATTGCCTGAAGATGCAAGGCAAGACGGAAGAGAGCGAACACTGGTTTCGCCGCGCCACCGAACTCGCCCCCCAGAATGTCGATGCCTGGATCGGATGGTCTCGGCTGGAAGAAGCGCGGCGCAACTTCCCGCATGCCTGGGAACTTTTGCGTAAGGCCGAGGAAATCACCGGCGGAGCCGCCGATCTCGGACTGGCGCGTGCGGTGCTGTTCGGGCGCGAGAAGAAGGACGCCGAAGCGGTCGAGGCGCTTTCTTCCTGCGAAACCGAGGAACGGCGGCTGACGGCGATCGCGCGGCTGGAACGCGGCCGGCTTTACGACAAGATGGATCGCTTCGATGAAGCCTGGGCGGATTTCGAGGAAGGCAAACGCCTTTGCCGCGAGGTGCAGGGTCGCCGCTACAACGCGGAGGCGGCAAACGATCTGGTGGCGCGGCTGAAGGGATTTTTCACGCGCGGCAGAACGGCGCTGATTCCGCGCGCCGATACCGATGGGCGCTTTCCGCAACCGATCTTCATCGTGGGATTTCCGCGCTCGGGTACGACGATGGTCGAGCAGACGATCACCGCGCATCCTGAAATCTCCGCCGGCGACGAGCTGGTGTTCGTTTCGCACATCACCCACATCGCGCAGCGCTGGCTGGCGAGCCCGCGCGCCTATCCGGAATGTCTCGCCGATCTGTGGATGGGCGACAATCAGCTCGTGCTCAACCAGTTCCGCGACTATTATCTGAGCCGCGCGGGCCAGCTCGGCATATGGGAGCAGGGCGCGCGCTTCTTCACCGACAAGATGCCGCTGAATGAGACCCATCTGGGGCTTATTCACCTGATGTTTCCGCAATCGCCGATCGTCTATATGCGGCGGCATCCGCTCGACATCCTGATCTCGAATTTCTCGAATTTCCTGACACATGGCTTCCAGCAGGCCTTCGATCTGAAGACCAGCGCGTCGCATTATGTGCTGATCGACGGTCTCGTGGAGCATTACCGGCGCGAGCTGGACCTCAAATTCCTGGAAGTGCGCTACGAGGATCTCATCGCCGATCAGGAAAAACATGTGCGCGAGATACTCGCCTTCATCGGCGTCGCGTTCGATCCGCGCTGCCTTTCGTTCGAGAACAACCAGCGCTACGCGCGCACCGCGAGCTACGCACAGGTGACCGAGAAACTCTACGGCAGCTCGGTGCACCGCTACCGGCATTATCGCAAGCATTTGGACGAAGCGGTCGCAATCCTGAAACCCACCCTCGACCGGCTCGGCTATAGCGCCGACTGAATTTCAGAAATCCAGCGTTCCGTCGAGGAAGTCGAACACGCCGGCTTTGAACAGTGCGTGCGGGATCGCGGAGAAGTGGTCGCAGCCCGGCAACGAGATCGCGCGTGCGCCGGGGATGGCGTCGGCCAATCCTTGCGGATCGCCCGCCAGCGCATCGTGGGCGCCGGCTACGACCAGCGTCGGCACCTGCAGATCCGCCAGCATGGCCGGCGTGAAACGAAAATCGAGCCCCGTGGCGCAAGCCGCCAGCGCCTGGCGGTCTTCGCCTTGTTCATCCGCGAATTGGCGAAAGCTGCGCAGCAACGGCTCGCCGATGCTTTGCGCGTCGTCCGCGAGCATCGCGTCTGCCAACATTTGGCTTTGGCGCGGTGGATCGAACAGCTTGTCTCCGATGCCGCCGATGACGAGATGGTTCACGCGCTCCGGATGCGCCAGCGCCGTCGCCAAGGCGACCCGCGCACCCATCGAATAGCCGAGCAGGTGGGCGCGATCCACATGGGCCAAGTCCATGAGCGCGATGATGTCGCCGCAGAGCGCGGCATTTGCGTACATTTGCGCGTCGTGCGGTTTGGCGCTTTCTCCGTGACCGCGCTGATCGAGCGCCAGAAGGCGCATGCGCTTGCGCTCGATGGCGCCGTACCAGCCGACGCGCCGCCAGTTTTCCGCCCGATTGGACGCGAAGCCGTGGACGAGCACAATCGGCGCGCCGCCACCGATGTCGTCATAGGCAAGCATCAGGCCGTCATGTTCGAACTGCGCCATATCAGCGGCCGCGGAAGTGGGGCAGGCGTTTTTCGTGAAAACTCGCCACGCCTTCGCGGTGATCTTCCGTGGCGAACAGGCGATAGATTTGTTCAATCGCCCAGGCGCCGATTTCGCGCGGATCGCCGTAGGTGGCTTTCCGCAAGCCGGCCTTCATGGCGAGCAGCGCCAGTGGCGCGTTTGCCGCGATACGCCCGGCCAGAGCGCGGGCGCGGGGCATCAGCTCCGCATGCGGCACGACCTCGGACACAAGACCGATGCGCGCGGCTTCGTCCGTCTCGATGGTGTCGCCGGTGAACAGCAATTCGGCTGCCTTGGCGGGCCCAACTATGGCGGGCAGGCGCCACAGGCCCCCGACGTCGGAAATCAGGCCGCGTTTGATGAACAATTCGGCGAACTTCGCGTACTGGGACGCGATGCGAATGTCGGCGAACAACGCCAGCTCCATGCCCCAGCCGACGGCTGCGCCGTTCACCGCCGCGATCACAGGCTTGGTGCATTCGAGAACGGCCATCGCGGCGGGCGTCGCCTTGCGCGGGCCGGGCGCGGCACGGGCCGGCTCGCCCGTCATCATCTCCTTCATATCCTCGCCGGAACAGAAGGCAGGATCGGCGCCGGTCACGATCGCGCAGCGCACGTTCGGATCGGTGCTGACGGCGTGGAAAGCCGCTTCGATCTCCGCATAGGCGCGCGGGTTCAGCGCATTGCGGCGCGCGGGCCGGTTAAGCGTGACCGTCGCGACATGATCGCGGACCTCATAAAGCGTGCAGGTGAAGTCGGAAGGGGTCATCGGCGTGGCCGGGCGGTTTCGTGTGCATTGTCGGGCGGTCCCTTGGCGAAAGCCAGCCGGACCAGCGGCTTGCCTGCGCGGCGCCTTGCTTGATTGTCGTTCCTTAATGGAGTTCCCATATATCGGCCTTCGCGGGGCGTGTTTGCGCGTTGTCTCAGAGGGCTCGAACGGAAGGATTTCCAACCATGGTGGCGTTCCTCAATTGGTCCCGGTCCATCCTGGTCGGGACGCTGAATGGCGTGGCCAGGATCGTTCTGGGGGTGCTGCTGCTGGTGATCGTGCTGATCCTGATCGGGATGGCGCGGGGCGATGGCCTTCCGGGCAACATGGTTTTGAGCCTGGATTTGCGCCATTCCATGGAGGATTCGGCGCAATCGGAAGGCTTCCTGCTCGGCGAGCGGCCACTGACCGTGATGGACGTGGTGCTGGGCCTGGACGAGGCGGGGCGTGACGCGCGGGTGAAAGGCGTCTTTCTGCGGCTCGGTAGTGGCGATCTGCCGGTGGCGCAGGCTGAGGAGATCAACGCGGCGCTGACGCGCTTTCGCCAGACGGGCAAGTTCGTGATTGCCCATGCGCAGGGTTTCTATTCAGGTGGGATGGGCGATTACCTCACGGCCGCTTCGGCGGACCAAATATGGATGCAGCCGGGCGGCACTTTTGGAACGGCGGGGACGGGCGCGGGCGCCATCTTCCTGCGGGGGCTGTTCGACAAGATCCAGGCGGTTCCGCAGATCACCAAGCGCGCCGATTTCAAGAGTGCGGCCGACGAGTACATGCAGAAGGACTACACCGCGCCGGACCGCCTGCAGACCACGGCGTTCCTCAAGTCCTGGTACGACAACGCCATCAACGAGGAAGCGGCCGAGCGCAGGCTGAAGCCCGCCCAGATCCAGGCGACGTTCGAGGCCAGCCCGCAATTTGCGCAGGACGCGCAGAAAGCCGGCCTGATCGACAAGCTGGGCTATGACGACGATGCGAAGAACGCGGCCATTATCCGGGCCGGCTCGGACGCCAAATCGGTGGGTTTGCGCAAATACATCCACGACACCGAAGAATCCACGGAGTTCAGCCCTTCCGCCTCCATCGCGCTGATCGAGGCATCGGGGGAGATCGTGGACGGCACGGCGCAGTCGAGCCCGTTCACCAGCAGCAGCGGCATCGCGGGCGACGACCTTTCCAACGCCATCCGCGCGGCCACGCGCGACAAGCAGATCAAGGTGATCCTGCTGCGCGTGGATTCGCCCGGAGGATCGGTGTCCGCCTCGGACCAGATCCTGAACGCGGTGAAGAAAGCACAAGCCGCCGGCAAGCCGGTGGTCGTCAGCATGGGCACGCTTGCGGCGTCCGGCGGCTATTACATCTCCAGCTCGGCCACCCGCATCGTGGCGGAGCCCGCGACACTTACCGGCTCTATCGGCGTGCTGACCGGCAAGGTTTCGTTCGGCAAATCCGCGCAGCTTCTGGGCGTCACCATCGACGATATTGGAGTGGGCAAGAATGCCTTGTTCAATTCGGTGGCCACACCGTTCACGCCGGACCAATGGGCCAATCTCAATCACCAGGCAGACGCGATCTATTCGGATTTCATGGCGAAGGTCGCCACGGGGCGGAATATCCCGTACGCGCAGGTCCAGAACATCGCCAAGGGTCGCGTCTGGACCGGAGCCGATGCCAAGCCCATCGGGCTGGTGGATCAACTCGGCGGGTTCTGGACCGCTGTCGCGGACGCGAAAAAGCTTGCCGGCATCACCGAGCAGCATGTCGCCTTCCGGCTGTTCCCGCAAAAGAAGGGCTTTTTCGGCTCTCTGGATGACGCGTTTGGCGGCACCATAGCGGGTGCGAAGGCGATGGAGGGCGTGGCCGCGCTTGAGCAGGCGCCGCTGGTGCACGCAACAATCGACGCCGTCGAAGCGGCACCGCACGGCGATGTCGCCATGCGCGTGACGAACCTTCCGGTTCACTGAGCGGACGAATGTGCCGCCCACAGGCTGAGGCGTGGCGCCGACCTCATCGGTGAATGTCGCCCGCGCGAGCGACCGATGCGCACAAGACACAAATAAAAAAAACGGCGGACCGAAGCCCGCCGTTTTGAATTCCAACTGGATCCTGGAAGGCCCCGGGGCATTTCTGCCCCAGGGTTCCAAGCATTAGTTCTTGAACGAAACGCCGATCGAATAGAAGCGACCAACAATTCCGTCCTGTGAGTAGGTCGGATTGTAGTTGATGCCGGCGTAGTCGGCGGCATCAAGCGGCGGCTTGGTGTCGAACACGTTCCGCATGCTGCCGAACAGATCGACGCTATCCGACACATGCCAACGGGCCGTGAGGTCGAAGTCCCAGAAGGCGTGGACCTTACAGAACCGCGAAAGGGTCGAACCGTAAAGGCCGTAGCCATCGGCACAGATCGCAGATGAATAATAGGCCGTTGACGGCGGAGGCATCGGCGTGGGCCCAGTCGCATCAATACCAGTCTCCGCAAAGCCGCTGGTGTAGTACACCGTGCCAGTGACGGAAACCGGGTTGAAGTTGAAGGTATTTGCCCACGAAGCCTTATCCCGCGGCGTGCCTGCACCAGAAGACAGCTCATACGGCGCCTCGGTCCCGACATAGCTATACGTCGTGCCGGGAGAAGGCGAGTATTGGTAAGCCATGATCTGTGTCCAATCGAAATTGGACGACCAGTGCAGACCATCCATCAGATCCGTACCGAAGTGGATGTTGACGTCATAGCCATTCGTCTTGAGCGATGACGCGTTGATGTAGGGCGACCCGATAACCACAGGCCTGGGCGTTAAGCCAGGGAACGAAGGATCGGGGGCGTCGTATACCACCGTGTAGCCTGCCGGCAAAGGCGTGCCCGCAAACGCCGCACTAATCGCCGGCCCCGGATTGCCCGGTGCGATGACGTTCGTCTTCGTGATGTTGTAGTAGTCCACCGTGCCGTTGAGGTCGATGTCCGCAAACGGCGTCAGGATTGTGCCAAAGGTATAATTGCGTGCTTTTTCCGGCTTGATGTTGGGGTTTGCCGTCGACAGAAGGCCGAAACCATAGGCCTTCGTGTAATCATCGCCAGCGTGGTTTATACAGAAATTAGTTCCGCCCGCACTGGCGCCGCAAGGATTCAGCGTGATGAAGCCTTCGGACTCGGCCGTACCATTTTCCGAGAAGCTCGGCGCGCGGAAGCCTGTGGAATAAGTGCCACGCAACGCGACCTGCGGGATCGGAGTCCACTTGAGTCCGACCTTCGGGTTGAACGTATCGCCGAAGTCCGAATAGTGGTCGAAGCGGCCCGACACGTCGGCCTCCAACGTTGAAGTAATCGGCATGCCGAGCTCGGCAGACGCGGAATAGATATTCCGATTGCCGATGGTGTGCGCGATACCGAGACCCAGAGCGTTGAGGCCTGGGTTCAAGTCGGGATCGAAGGTCGCTTCGTGCCGAACTTCGACGCTAACGCCGAGTTGGGCTTCGCCGCCCGGCAGCGCAAACAGATCGTGCGATGCGCGGATGTCCCACGAATCCTCGTCAGTCGTCGAAACCTTGGTGAGGTCCGGCGCCAAAGCCTGACGAATCGCCGGCGTGTTGGCAGACGGATCCAGGAAGTTGTACGTGCCATTCTCGATGTCGGATTCCAACTGAGGATAGTTCAGAAATCCGTGGTTGACGGTATTGAGCCAGGAATGGGCGGCTACAAACGCCGTGTCGTAAGTCCATCCCTGCCAGTCACCCTTCAAGCCAACCGTAGCCTGCAGAACACGATCGTTCTCGTATCCGCCGCCCTTGATATCGCCGAAATCGTATCCGATCAGAGCATCCGGGCAGGTAGCGGAATGATCGGCCGCTTCATTTCCGACTGCCGCGCACGCGAGATTGTTGTTCACAAACGGGTTGTACGGGTTCTTCACGCCCGTCGCGAGATAGGCCGGCAATGCGATGTTGCTGGTGACGATAGGTGCCGTCGTGCGAATGCTCGGCGGGCCGCCATCAACCCACACCTGGTTCTGGAAGTAGCTAGCGTCCATATAAGCGGTCGCCGCATTCGAGAACCGCATCTTCATGTGCGAATAGACGCCGTAACGTTCCTGCTCCGGCTGATAATCCGTATAAAGAGCGGTATCCTGTTCGCAGTAAGTATCGATGCCGCCAACGCCCGGCGGGCCCGGCACATGATCGGTCTGCGTTGCCTTGGGTCCGCAACCGCCAGGTGAGAGGACCTGATAATTGCCGATCTGACCCGAACCCGTCAGCGGGTTGGAGGGATTGCTCAACAGGGTCGGAGCAACCTTGCCGTAGATCGACGTCGTATTGTTTTCGTCGAATCCGCCGATCGATGAAAGATCTTCCGTATTGAAGGGGAAGGGACGCTGACCAACTTTAATGGCATCGTCCTTTTCGTATTCCAAATTGATGTAGGCGTTAAAGCGATCGGCCGCCATGTCGCCATAGCCAATCATCGCCGACATGCGGTCCATCGTGCCGCCGCCATGTTCGGACGTGCCATACTCGGCCTCGCCGGAGACGCCTTGGAACTCGTCTTTCATGATGATGTTGACCACGCCGGCGATCGCGTCCGCGCCGTAAATCGACGAAGCGCCGTCCTTCACCACTTCGACGCGGTCCACAGCGTCGAGCGGGATGGTGTTCAAGTCGACAAAGGCGCGTTCGCCGTCGTCTGCCAGTGGGTAGTTCGCCGTGCGACGGCCGTTGACCAGAACGAGGGTCGAGTTCACCGTCAGACCGCGCAGCGCGACGCCAGACGAACCGGCCGCGAAACCGTTGCCGAACGCGGTCGGGATGCTGCCGCTGTTGTCGGAGGTCAGCGAGCGAACCACGTCCGCCGTGCTGGTCAGACCGCTCGCCTGGATGCTCTGGCTCGTCAGGATCGTGACGGGTGAGGGCGTTTCGACGTCGGCGCGGGACAGCAAGCTGCCCGTTACGACCACGGTTTCCACGCCGCCATTGCTCTGGTCTTGCTGGGCTAGAGCAGGTGTCGCGAAGCCGACCGCCGCCGCTGCTCCGAGCAGCAGTACCGTGCGCAGGCTGAGATTGTTCAGATTCGATTTGTACACTTGGGAACCCCCTTGGTTCGGTCGGTAACGACGACTGTCTGTTTACAGGCTGGTACGCGTTAGTGGCCGCATGCCGCCGTACGCCCTTTGGGTCGCACGAACAGGCCCGTTTGACGGGAAACTATGGGAGACCTTTGCGGGGGTCAAAACAGAATCGCCAAATTCCAGAGTTTCAGTGTTCTTATGTGGTTTTTTTGCATCTATATTGCACTGCTCTTGCGCGGCTTAGCCGCTGATTTTGCTGAAAATTGCGTTCATGCCATCGCCGCCTGGGTCTGCGCTGCAACACTGGCTTGTGGAAGGACGTCCGGCGCCGGCCCGTCCATGGCAATCGATTCGAAATTCGACAAAATGGCGATAAGTTGAGGCATGACGACCGCTCTGATCACCCATCAGGCCTGCCTCAACCACCATCCTCCCACCGGGCATCCCGAAAGCCCAGCCCGGCTGCGGGCGGTGCTCACAGCAATAAAGTCGCATCATTTCAATGACTTAAAAGACATTGAGGCACCATTGGCCGACCGCGCCTCGATCAGCCGGGCGCATGGCCATGCCCTCGTAGAGCTGATTTTGGATAGGATTCCTCCTTTGGCGGCCCAACAGGGTCTCGTGCGCATCGACGCCGACACCGCCATGTCGGTGGGGTCCGCCGAAGCGGTGTTGCGCGCGGCCGGCGCGGTCATCGCGGCGGTCGATGCCGTGGCAAACGGGCAAGTGCGCAACGCGTTCTGCGCCGTGCGGCCGCCCGGACATCATGCCGAGCGCGACCGCGCCATGGGATTCTGTTTGTTCAACAACATCGCCATCGGCGCGCTGCATGCGCGCGAAGCGCACGGCTTCAAACGCATCGCGGTGATCGATTTCGACGTCCATCACGGCAATGGGACGCAAGACATCTTCTGGAACGAGCCGAATTTGTTTTACGCATCGACACATCAATCGCCGCTTTATCCGGGAACGGGCATGGCGTCGGAACACGGCATCGCGAACAACATATTGAATGTGCCGCTGCCGCCGGGTGCGGATGGCAAAGCGTTTCGCGCGGCTTTCGAGTCGAAAATCCTGCCCGCGCTCAATACCTTTGCGCCGAACTTCGTTTTGATCTCAGCAGGCTTCGACGCGCATCGCGCCGATCCGCTTGCCGGACTCGATCTGGACGAATCGGATTTCGAGTGGGCGACGCGCGAGATCTGCAAACTCGCGAAAAAGCATTGCAACGGCCGCGTTGTTTCGGCCCTCGAAGGCGGCTATGACCTCGCGGCACTGGCGGCGTCGTCCGTCGCCCATCTGCGCGCACTGACGGAGGCCTGAATGAACACCAAACCCAATAAAGAAGCGGCCTCCAGCACGCCCGTCGATTCGATGAGTTTCGAGGCCGCACTGAAAGAACTCGAAGGCATCGTCAGCCGCCTGGAACAGGGCGAAGTCGATCTGGAAGACTCGATCGCGCTCTATGAACGCGGTCAGCAATTGAAGGCGCATTGCGAGAAGAAGTTGAAAGCGGCGGAAGGACGATTGGAGAAAATCGTCGCCGGCGCGAAGGGCGTCGAGGGCACAGAGCCGGTCGATCTCGGTTGAAATGGATTTCGCGTCCGCATTGAAGAGCGAAGCGGCATTCGTCGAGGCCAATCTCGACGCGCTGCTCCCAAAAGCCGAAGGCCCCGAAGCAAAACTGCTGGAAGCGATGCGTTACGCGGCGCTCGGCGGCGGAAAGCGCTTGCGCGGATTTCTGGTTCTGCAAAGCGGCGGATTGTTCGGCGTCGATCGCGGCGCGCTGGCGCGTGTCGCAGCGGCGGTAGAGTGCGTCCACGCGTATTCGCTGGTGCATGACGATCTTCCCGCCATGGACAATGACGATCTGCGTCACGGCAAGCCGACGGTTCACAAAGCCTTCAACGAAGCGACCGCCATCTTGGCGGGCGATGCGCTTTTGACGTTGGCGTTTGGCTTGCTCTCCGCGCCGGATACGCATGGCGATCCCTTCGTGCGCTGCGATCTGGTTTCGCGGCTGGCGCTGGCGGCGGGGCATGCGGGCATGGTGGGCGGGCAGGCAATGGATATCGGCTTCGAAGGCCAGTTCCCCGAGCCGCATGAGGTGAGCCGCCTTCAGCGCATGAAAACTGCCGCGCTGATCCAGTTCTCCTGCGAGGCCGGCGCCATCATGGGCAAAGCCTCACAGCCGATGCGCATGGCGCTGTCCAACTACGGCCAGCAGCTAGGCCTCGCGTTCCAGATCGCCGACGATATTCTCGATGCGGAAGGCGATGCCGCCGAGATGGGCAAAGCGGCGCGCAAGGATGCGGCGGCAGAGAAGCCCACAACGGTTTCCATTTTGGGACTGGAACGCGCCCGTGCGCAGGCAAAAGTGCTTTGCGAACAAGCGGTTCGTCAGCTTGATTTGTTCGATGAAAAGGCTGACCTTCTCAGGCGAGCAGCCGAATTCGCGATTGCGCGGCGCACGTAACCCCTTGCCGCATCTTGAGTATCGATGACGACCCAAACTCCGCTTCTTGACCGCATCGCAGAGCCCTCCGCGCTGCGCCAGCTTCCGCGCACCGATCTGCGCCAGGTGGCGGATGAGTTGCGTCAGGAATTGATCGACGTGGTGTCGGTCACCGGCGGCCATCTCGGCGCGGGGCTCGGCGTCGTCGAACTGACGGTGGCGATCCACTACGTCTTCGACACGCCCTACGACAAACTCATCTGGGACGTCGGCCATCAGGCCTATCCGCACAAGATCATCACCGGCCGCCGCGATCGCATGCGCACGTTGCGCCAGGGCGGCGGGCTTTCCGGTTTCACCAAGCGTGCCGAGAGCATCTACGATCCCTTCGGCGCCGCGCATTCCTCGACTTCGATTTCCGCCGGATTGGGTTTCGCGGTCGCGCGCGATCTGAAAAAGCAGAACAACAACGTCATCTGCGTGATCGGCGACGGCGCGATGAGCGCCGGCATGGCGTACGAGGCAATGAACAACGCCGGCGCGATGGACGCGCGGCTCATCGTCATCCTCAACGACAACGACATGTCG
This sequence comes from Rhizomicrobium sp., assembly GCA_036489635.1. GTDB lineage: Bacteria > Pseudomonadota > Alphaproteobacteria > Micropepsales > Micropepsaceae > Rhizomicrobium. The sequence goes on from DASXFK010000106.1 coordinate 40,488, forward strand.
ATTGCGCCGCCGGTGGGCGCAATGAGCGCGTATCTGGCGCGGACGATCTCATCGAAGCCCTATCGCGGCTTCCGCAATTTCGCGAAGGGGTTGTTCCACCGCTTTCCGCGTTCGATGGAGAAGTTGGCGAAGCGCTGGGAAGAATATGCGCGCAATTTCTTCACCGGCGGCACGCTGTTCGAGGAGATGGGCTTCTATTACATCGGCCCGATTGACGGTCACAATCTCGATCATCTCATCCCGGTGCTGGAGAACGTGCGCGACAGCAAGGATCGCAAGCCGGTGCTGATCCATGTCGTGACAAAGAAGGGCAAGGGTTACGCGCCCGCGGAAGCCAGCGTCGACAAATATCACGGCGTCTCGAAATTCAATGTGCTGACCGGCGAGCAAAGCAAGTCGAGCGCGAAGGCGCCGCAATATCAGAAAGTGTTCGGCGAGGCGCTGATCGCGGAAGCGAAGAAAGACAAGCGCATCGTCGCCATCACCGCCGCGATGCCATCCGGTACGGGCATCGATCTTTTCGCGAAGGAATTTCCGGACCGCACCTTTGATGTCGGCATCGCCGAGCAACATGGCGTGACGTTTGCGGCAGGATTGGCTGCCGACGGCATGAAGCCGTTCTGCGCGATCTATTCCACCTTCCTGCAGCGCGCCTACGATCAGGTTGTGCACGACGTGGCGATCCAATCGCTGCCCGTGCGCTTCGCGATGGACCGCGCAGGGCTGGTCGGCGCTGATGGCCCCACACATGCGGGATCGTTCGACATCGCCTATCTCGCGACGCTTCCCAATTTTGTTTTGATGGGTGCGTCGGATGAAGTCGAACTCACCAACATGGTGGCCACCGCTGCGCAGATCGACGATCGTCCCAGCGCCATGCGCTATCCGCGCGGTGAGGGTTTGGGGCTGGAGCGTCCCGCAGAGGGCACACCGCTCGCCATCGGCAAGGGCCGCGTTGTGCGTGAAGGCACGTCCGTGGCGATCCTCAGCTACGGCACGCGTCTGGCGGAATCGCTGATCGCGGCGGAGAAACTCTCCGCCTACGGATTATCCGCCACCGTCGCCGACGCACGTTTCGCCAAGCCGCTCGACACCGATCTTATCCGCCGCCTCGCGCGCGAGCATGAAGTGATGATCACCATCGAGGAAGGCTCGGCCGGCGGCTTCGGCGCGCATGTGATGCAGTTCCTCGCGTGGGATGGCTTGCTGGATCGCGGTTTGAAATTCAGGCCGATGACATTGCCGGATCGCTTCATCGATCAGGACACACCCGAGAAGATGTATGAAGCCGCCGGGCTCGACGCCAAAT
>DASXFK010000021.1:0-4653 GCA_036489635.1 Rhizomicrobium sp.
AAGTCGAGGCGATGTTCGTCAAATATGGCGTGCCGCTGGATTGTTACGACGCCATTGTCACGTCCGGCAGCGCCGCGCGCGATGAACTGATCCGCCGTTCTGCGGCCGGCAAGCTCGCCACCTTCCATCTGGGGCCGCAGAAAGATGCGGGCCTGTTCGAGGGTCTGAATGTCGATCTTGTCGAGGTGACGAAAGCATCGGTCGTCCTCTGCACCGGTCCGTTCAACGACGAAACCGAAACGCCGGACGACTACGCGGATCTGCTCGCAGACATGAAGGTGAGAGCGCTGACCCTGCTTTGCGCCAACCCGGATTGGGTGGTGCAGCGCGGCGGCAGGATGATCTATTGCGCCGGGGCGCTCGCCAATGCGTATGAAAAGATCGGCGGTGCCGTGATCTACTACGGCAAACCCAAGACGGCGATCTATGAAAACGTCCGCGCGGCCATGAAAGGCGCGAAGCGCCCGCTCGCCATCGGCGACGGACTGCACACCGACATCAAGGGCGCCAACGCCGCCGCGCTAGACGCGCTGTTCGTCGCGGACGGCGTTCACGGCGAGGACGTCGCGGACCTTACGCCGCAGCATCTGGCGGAACTTTTCAAGGACGCGGGCGTGCAGGCCAGGGCGGCGATGCGCAAGCTTGTGTGGTGAGCCGCCCGCCGATATGAAACCGGTAGCGCAACGCACAGGTGGCCCGATGCCTTATTATGCAGACGAGTTGAAGCCCGGCATGAGCGAGAGCTTCAGCCATACGATCAGCGAATCCGACATCCAGAAATTCGGCGAGATCTCCGGCGACATGAACCCGGCGCATTTCGACGAAGCCTATGCCGCCACAACGCCGTTCAAGACGCGCATCGCGCATGGCGTGCTGTCGTCGAGCTACATTTCGACGGTGCTGGGCATGAAGATGCCCGGGCCGGGGACGATCTTCATGCAACTGCTCACGCGCTTCAAGGCGCCGGTGCGCATCGGCGAAACCGTGACGGCGACCTGCACGGTGCGCGAGGTCATTCCCGAAAAGCGCCGCGTCACGTTCGATTGCGTCTGCAAGGTTGGCGATGTCGTGGTGGTCGAAGGCGAGGCGCTGGTGATGGCGCCCGCCAGGCCCAAATAAGGCGCCCAATCAGACCGTGTAAATCTTTCGCCACTACGACGACATTCCGGAGATCCTGCGGGGCGCGGTGGTGGCGCTCGGCAATTTCGACGGCGTGCATCTGGGTCATCAGGCGCTGATCGCGCGCGCGCGGCAGCATGCGGAGGAGCGCAACGCCCCGCTCGGCGTCGTCGCGTTCGAACCGCATCCGCAGGAATTCTTCCGCCCGCAAGCCGAAAGTTTCCGCCTCACGCCGTTTCGCGCCAAGGCGCGGTTGATCGCCGATCTAGGCGTGGACGCGATGTTCGCGCTCAACTTCGATGCCGAGATGGCACGGAAGAGCGCGCAGGATTTCGTGGTGGATGTGCTGATCGGCGGCCTCGGCGTGAGCTGCATCTTGGCCGGCGACGATTTCCGCTTCGGCAAAGGCCGGGCGGGCGATATCGCTGTTCTCTCTTATATGGGCGAGATGGAAGGCTTCAGCGTGGACGTGTTCGACGCGGTCACGGTTTCGGACGGTGAGAAGATTTCGTCCACCCGCATTCGCGACGCGTTGAAAGCGGGCCGGCCGGCCGAAGCGGCAAAGCTGCTGGGCCATTGGTGGGCGGTAGAGGCGCGCGTTGAGCATGGCGATGCGCGCGGCCGCACCATCGGCGTGCCGACCGCGAACATGAAGCTCAATCATTGCCTGAAACCTGCATTCGGCGTGTATGCCGTGCGCGTCACGATTTTCGAGGACGATCAGCCCGTCAGCACGCATGACGGCGTGGCCAATTTCGGCATCCGTCCGATGTTCGAGGCGCCGACACCGCTGCTGGAAACCTGGCTGTTCGATTTCGACGGCGATCTCTACGGCAAGCATTTGTCAGTGGAATTGATCGCCTATCTGCGCCCTGAAGCGAAGTTTGACGGACTGGATGCGCTGAAGGCGCAGATCGCGAAAGATGCGGCCGCCGCGAAAATCGCTCTGGCTGCGGCCGGATAGCGATGCGCGCGCTCACATTCCTGCTGCTGATGCTGTGGCCGGGATTTGCGATTGCGGCGCCGTCTTCCTGCGGTGTTCTCGCCAGGCAAGTTGTCGGCACGGGGCCGGTGTTCGTCGCCAGCTACCCGACGGCGACAATCGATCAGCTTAAGGATGTCGCCTTTCTCTACGACAACGCGGTTGCGGCGCTGGCGCTGATCGGTTGCGGCGACCAGAAACACGCCGCGCAGATCGGCGATGCAATGCTCGTCGCACTCGATCACGATCGTTATTGGCATGACGGACGTTTGCGCAACGCTTATCTGGCGGGCGCGCCGGCGACGCCGATCAAGCTGAGCGGCTGGTGGGACAAGAAACAGAATCAGTGGGTGGAAGACGCCTCTCAGGTCGGTAGCGACAGCGGAAACATGGCGTGGGCCATGCTGACATTGCTCGCGCTGCACAAGGCAAGCGGCAATGCGCGCTATCTCGACGCCGCAAAGCGCATTGCCGCATATCTCGACAATGCGTTCGATGCGCACCGCCCACAAGGTTACACGGGTGGCACGTTCGGCGATGAACCGAAGCCCACGATCAATCTCTGGAAATCGACGGAGCACAATACCGATATCGCCGCTGCGTTCCGCGAACTCGCGGATGCGACGGGTGATGCACATTGGCGCGAGCGCACAGAGGCTGCGCAAAGCTTTGTCGCCGCGATGTGGGTAGCCGATTGCAAGTGCTTCATCACCGGCACCAAGCCCGATGGTTCGCCGAACCCGATTCTCGCGCTCGATGCCGATCTTTGGCCGCTGCTTGCGATCCCCCGCTTCTCCACGCGATATGCCGACGCCATCGCCACCGCGAACGCGCGTCTGCGCGTACATGGCGGCTTTGCCTATAGCGAAGCGAAAGATGGCGTGTGGACTGAAGGCTCAGCGCAGGGCGCGCTGTTGTTGGAGCTGCTTGGTCGAAGACGCGAAGCGACGGCGTTGCTGAAAGCAGCAGAACGCAATCGTTTGCCGGATGGTTTGTATTACGCGACGGAACCGACCAAAGTGCCGACGGGCTTCATGCTGGACACCGATCCCACCAAGCCGCGGGTCTATTTCCACATCCCGCATCTCGCGGCGCTCGCCTGGATGGCGATGGCGGAGCGCCGTTTCAATCCGTTCACAGCAACGAACGCGCTGCCGAACTAGCGCTTCGGCTCCATTAGCTCGATACGGTTGCCGAAGGGGTCGTCGGCGTAGATGCGGTGGTAGCCTTCGAGCGGCTCGTCGGTCTTCATGGTGTAGCCGCCGGCCTTGAGCGCCTGCATCAGCGCGGCGAGGTCTTCGACCAGAAGAGCAGGGTGCGCTTTCTTTGCCGCGCGGAAATCGGCGTCCATGCCCAAATGCACTTTCAGTGCGCCGCGCTCGAACCAGCAGCCGCCGCGCTTGGCCAGATCCGGCGGCTTGGGGACTTCGGGGATGCCGAGCGTGTCGGCGTAGAATTTGCGCGCCTCGGCCTCGCGACCCGCCGGCATGGCAAGCTGGACATGGTCGATGGACACGATGCGCATGGAATTCCCGCCAAATCGCGCCGGTTGGTAGCACAAGTGCGCAGTTTTCGCCCATATCTGGACGCTTAACCGCCGCGCTGTTAGATAGGCGCGACCGATTTGCAGGCAAAAAGATGGCTCGCCTTGGGGAAAATCTGCGAATTCCACGCCCGGTTCCGCCGGGCGCCTGAAATCTGTGCGGCCAGCGGAAACCGGGAACACCGCTTTCGCTCCAACCCCTTAAGGCCTGAAAACAATGCCGAAGAATTCCGATCCCGCTGCACGCGATTACCGATCCACTCTCTTTCTGCCCGCCACCGACTTTCCGATGAAGGCCGGGCTGCCGGAAGCCGAGCCGAAATGGCTGGCGCGCTGGCAGGCGATGGATCTCTACGGCCGCATCCGCAAAGGCGCGAAAGGCCGCGAAGTGTTCGTGCTGCATGACGGGCCGATCTACGCCAATGGCGACATCCATACCGGCACGGGGATGAATCACATCCTAAAGGATTTCGTGGTGCGCTCGCAGACCATGCTGGGCAAGGACGCGCCATATGTTCCCGGCTGGGATTGCCACGGTCTTCCGATCGAATGGAAGGTGGAAGAGAAATACCGCGCCGAAGGCAAATCGAAAGACTCGGTGCCGACGGACGAGTTGCGCCGCGATTGCCGCGCCTTCGCCACGCATTGGCTGGGCATCCAGCGCGAGCAGATCAAGCGGCTGGGCTGCAACGGCGAGTGGGATCATCCCTACACAACGATGGACTACCGCGCCGAAGCGGCCATCGCGCGCGAGGCGCACAAGTTCGTCGCCAACGGGTTGCTCTATCGCGGCTTCCGCCCGGTGATGTGGTCGCCGGTCGAAAAGACGGCGCTCGCCGATGCCGAGGTCGAGTATCACGAGAAAACCTCGCCCACGATCTATGTGAAGTTTCCGGTTCTGGATGGAAAGCACGCCGGCGCGAGCATCGTGATCTGGACGACGACTCCGTGGACAATCCCCGGCAACCGCGCCATCGCGTATTCGCCGGAGATGGATTACGCGCTGTAC
>DASXFK010000079.1:0-21260 GCA_036489635.1 Rhizomicrobium sp.
CGAACCGCGCGTGGAATTCGACATCGCGTTTCACTGGAGCGATTGGGGCAAAGGTTCGCTGCGTCTCGGTCACATCACGTTGCTGCCCGACGCGTTCGAATGGCCTTCGCTTTGCTTAACGACGCACAATGGCGGTAAGGAATCTGAAACCTTTTCGCTTAACGGACAGCGCGTCGATCACGGCGCGCCGGTTTCGTTTCTTGTGTCATGCTCGCACGGTGTCGGCATGACTGAGGGATGGGCCACACTCGGCGACTCAAAAACCCGCATCCGCATCGACGTAGACCGCGCCACAGCGCCGCTTTTGGGGGTTCTCACACATAAGCAGGCGGGCGGAAGCCTGTTCTGCCAGTTCGTGCTCTCGGCGCTCGAACTCGATGAGACGCGCAAGCCGCTGGCCTACAAATCGGGCCCGCGCCGCTTTCGCTTTGGGATAACGAAAGTCGCGCCGTAAACCCAATAATAACCGCGTTCTGCAACCATCGGGCGGCTCTCGAAGGGTTGCAATTTCATGGCGCAGCGCGCGATCAAGATCGTTCTTTCGTCGAAGGACGACACCTCCAATGTCGAACCGATCAACAGCAATCTGCGCGATTTCTCGCAGCCCTGGCTCGATCTGAACGACAAGGCCGTGATGGTCACCGGCGGCACCGGCTCCTTCGGCAAGCATTTCGTCAAGACCGTCATCGAAGAATACAAGCCGCGCCGCCTGGTCATCTTCAGCCGCGACGAACTCAAGCAGTTCGAGATGCAGCAGATGTTCCCGATGGAGCGCTATCCGTTCATGCGCTATTTCATCGGCGACGTGCGCGATCGCGACCGCCTCGAGCTGGCGATGCGCGATATCGATTATGTAATTCACGCTGCCGCGCTGAAGCAGGTGCCGACGGCCGAATACAATCCCTTCGAATGCATCCGCACCAACGTGTTCGGCGCGGAGAATGTGGTCAGCGCCGCGTTGCGCCGCAATGTGCGCAAGGTGATCGCGCTTTCCACCGACAAAGCGGCGAACCCGGTCAATCTATACGGCGCGTCCAAGCTGGCGTCGGACAAGATCTTCGTCGCCGCCAATAATCTTTCCGGCGCGGACGGGACGAAGTTCGCCGTGGTGCGCTATGGCAATGTGTTCGGCAGCCGCGGCAGCGTGGTGCCGTTCTTCCAGAAATTGATGGCCGATGGCGCCGACGCGCTTCCCATCACCGACGATCGCATGACGCGGTTCTGGATCACGCTGACGCAAGGCGTGAACTTCGTTCTCTCCTCGATGGAAATGTCGCGCGGCGGCGAGATCTTCGTGCCGAAGATCGCCTCCACGACCATTACCGATCTGGCGACGATCCTGGCGCCCAAGCTGGAGCAGAAGATCGTCGGCATCCGGCCCGGCGAGAAGCTGCACGAGACCATGATCCCCGCTGACGATTCGCGCTGGACCGTCGAGATCGAGGATCGCTACATCATTCTGGCGAGCTTCGCCGCGGCGGCGCGCGATGCCTATATCCATCGCGGCGCGGCGCCGGTGGCCGAAGACTTCGCCTATTCCAGCGACACCAACCCTGAGCGCCTCGGTGTGCGCGGGCTCCAGGCATTGCTGGCACAGGCCTTCGAATGAGCGCGCGCGCGTTGCGGGCGGTTCAACCTGCCTTCGGCAATTCCTTCTTGCCTTATGGCCGCCAGGTCATCGAGGAAGACGATATCGCGGCCGTGGCCGAGGCCATGCGCGGCGATCTGCTCACCACCGGGCCTTATGTCGCGCGTTTCGAAGCCGCGCTGGCCAAGACGGTCGGCGCCAACCACGCCGTCGTCTGCGCCAACGGCACCGCGGCGCTGCACATGGCAGCGCGTGCGCTCGATCTCGGCCCCGGCACAAAAGTCATCGTGCCAAGCGTCACCTTCCTCGCCACCGCCAGCGCGCCACATATGAACGGCGCGGAAATCGTGTTCGCCGACGTCGATTCGGAAACCGGCTTGATGCGGCCGGAAGATCTTCAGAACGCCATCGCCCGCGCCGGCCATGCCGACGCCGTATTCAACGTGCATCTGAACGGCCAGTGCGGCGACATCGAAGCTATCGCGGCCATTGCCCGCGCCCACGGCATGAAAATCGTGGATGATGCCTGCCATGCCATCGGCACAAGCTATGTCGCCGGCGACGGCAATGTCAGCCAGATCGGCTCCAATGCGTTCTGCGACCTCACCGTCTTCTCGTTCCATCCCGTCAAGGCCATCGCCATGGGCGAAGGCGGCGCGGTGACGACCAACGATCCGGCGCTTGCCAAACGGCTGGTGCGTGCCCGCAACCACGGCATGACCCGCGACGCCGAGGACTTCCACAATGCGCAAGACGCCTTCGACGAAAGCGGCGCGGCGAACCCCTGGTATTACGAGCTGACCGAGCCCGAGTTCAATTGGCGCGCCAACGACATGCAATGCGCCCTGGGGCTCTCGCAGATCATGAAGCTCGGCCGCTTCGTGACGCGCCGGCGCGCGCTGGCCGCGGCTTATGACAGCGCGCTGGCGCCGCTGTCGCCGCTGGTACGGCCGCTGGCGCGCACGCGCCCCTGCTTGCCCGCCTGGCATCTTTATGTGGCCAGGATCGATTTCGCGCGCGTCGGCATTGCGCGCGGCCGCTTCATGCGCGCGCTGCATGAGCGCGGCATCGGCAGCCAGGTTCATTACTATCCCGTCCACCGCCAGCCTTATTACGCCAAGCTGACCGGCAGCCTCGAATTGCCCGGCGCCGACCGCTATTACGCGCGGGCGCTCAGCTTGCCGCTGTTCGCCAGCATGAGCATCGCCGACGCCGAGCGCGTCGTGCAGACGATGGCCGGCATCGTCGGCTTCTGATTTTCAACGCTCTCGATCTTGAACGTTTTGGCCGCGGAAATGCGAACGGGGCCTTGCGCCCCCCGCGCAAGACCCCGCCCGTCCGCTTATTCTTATTGTCGAAACAGTCCCACCGACTGCCACCCCAAACGCTCTTGGGGCAATCTCTCTTGCGGTTTTCGAAGGGGCGGCACGCCGTGAACCTTGCGTGCCGCCTTTAGTTCGAAAACCTCAATACGCCGAGATCACCCGATTAGCCGCGGAACAGCGACAGGACGATCGACGGCGCCTGGTTGGCGATCGACAACGCCTGGACGCCGAGCTGCTGCTTGGTCTGCAACGCGGTCAACTGGGCGCTTTCGGTTGCCATGTCGGCATTGACGAGGTTGCCGATGCCGCTCGTCACGGAATCGGACAACTGCGAGACGAAGCCGAGCTGGATTGAGAACTTCTTCGCACCGGACGACAGGCTCGACAGAGCCGCATCGACCGTGGTGAGGGCCGTTTCGATCGTCGAGATCATGCCGGACGCAGTAGACTGCGTGCCGATGGTCGCGGCCGAAAGACTCAGAGCCGTCAGCGTCAGCGTCTGGGCCGATACTGTGATGTGCGAAGAACCGTCGGCGGACGCCAGCGCGGTGATTTGCGTGGTGGTGCCGTCGATCAGGTCGAAGCCGTTGAACGAGGCGTTCGAAACGATCGTGCCGATCTGGTCGCGGAGCGCCGTGAAGTCGTCGTTCATGGCGGTACGGTCAGAGGTCGACAGCGACTGGTCCGAAGCCGACAGGGCCTGTTGCTTCATCTGAATCAGAAGATCGGAGATCGACTGACCGGCAGACATCGCAACGTCAACCGCGGAGGTGCCGCGATTGAGCGAATCCGTCACCGCCGAGTAGCCGGCGACGTCGCCGCGCATATCCTGCGCGATGGCGAAGGTGGCGCCGTCGTCTTTCGCAGACGCGACCTTCATGCCTGTGTTGACTTCGTTTTCAGTCTGCGCCAACTGGGCGTTGGTCTGGTTCAGGTACTCCAGCGCGGTCATGGCGCTGGCATTGGTATTGACGCTAAGCATTGGAGCCTCCGTTCTGGCTTAGGGGTCGAGCTTTTTGCTCGCGAGACGTTTTGTCCCACACCTCCAATGGCAAGCAGCGTGCCGGTATCGATTCACGATTCGCTAAGTTTGTTTTTTCGACATTGGTGAAAAGCCTGTGCCGGGCAGAAACTTTCCGGTCACCATGATTGCGCGGCAGAATTTGCCGGGATGGGGAATCTTTTGCCGGGGCGAGCCGGAAGAATTTGCCGATCAGCCAAAAGAAAACGGCGCGAACCGTGAGATTCGCGCCGCTTCGATGTTTAATGTGTGAGGGTCGGATCAACCGCCCTTGAACAGCGACAGGATGATCTCCGGCGACTGGTTGGCGATCGACAATGCCTGGACGCCGAGCTGCTGCTTGGTCTGCAGCGCGGTCAACTGGGCGCTCTCGGTGGCCATGTCGGCATCCACGAGGTTGCCGATACCGCTGGTGACCGTGTCGGAGAGCTGCGAGACGAAGCTCATCTGGATCGAGAACTTCTTGGCGCCGCTCGACAGGCTCGACAGAGCCGCATCGACGGTCGTCAGCGCGGTCTCAACCGTGGCGATCATCGAAGAGGCGGCGCTCTGCGAGCTGATCGTGGCGTTCGACAGGCTCAGGGCCGACAAGGTCAGCGTCTGGGAGGAGACCGTGATGTGCTGGGTGCCGTCCGAGGACGCCAGGGCGGTGATCTGCGTGGTCGAGCCGTCGATCAGATCGAAGCCGTTGAACGAGGCGTTGGTCACGATCGCGGTGATCTGATCGCGCAGCGCGGTGAATTCGTCGTTGATCGCCGTGCGGTCCGTGGTGGACAGCGACTGATCCGACGCCGACAGCGCCTGCTGCTTCATCTGGATCAGAAGATCGGAGATCGACTGGCCGGCGCTCATGGCAACATCGACCGCGGAGGTGCCGCGATTGAGACTGTCCGTCACGGCGGAATAGCCGGCGACGTCGCCGCGCATGTCCTGCGCGATGGCGAAGGTGGCGCCGTCATCTTTCGCGGAGGCGACCTTGAGGCCGGTGTTGACCTCGTTCTCGGTCTGCGAGAGGTGGGCGTTGGTTTGATTCAAATATTGCAGGGCGACCATTGCGCCCGTGTTGGTGTTCACGGAAAGCATGCTTCTTCTCCATCCCGTTCTGGTGGCTGGACGGGCCTTTTGCGCATCAGGGCGTTATTGCCCCACACAGCCACCCGGCAACCAACGTGCCAGAGATTCGCTTTGTAACTCCTTGTAATTGCTATGTTTGTTTGTTTATAAAGGTTAAAGCCCGCGGCAAAATCTGCCGTTCGGCAGAAAGATGCGAGGCAACGCTGCAAGGCTGGGCGAGCGCATGTGCGGGCGCGACCGATCGATAGGCGCTGCGGCTCGAATGCCTGGCGACATGAGCCGGCGCCGACGCCGGATTGTGTGGCTGAAGGGATCGCAGACGCCCAGTATATGGCTGCGGCGCCGTCGCGGGCGCGAAATCAGGCCGCGCCCTGAAGGCCCTGCATGATGCTGCGGTTGATTTCGATAAGCGGCGTCACCGGCGCGCCTGTGCGCGTGACCTGCTTGGAATACTTGCCCACCCACAGCGACAGCGAAATGATCTTGGCGCGCACGTCCTGCGGCAGCTGGTTGCGGTCGTCGAGGCAATCGGCCGCCAAGGTGCGCCACAATTTGCGGTTCCAATCCACGGTCTCCGCAAGCGGCCCGCCCTTGGCGCCGTTCTTCTGCGCATCGATCAGCGCGCCGGTGATCTGGCCGAACAGGCGATATTCCGTCGCGCGCGGCGGCTCCGCGGCGAGCAGGGCGTTGTGATAGGCCTTATGCGTCATAGCTCAGGCGCTCCTTTTCGAAGTCGAACAATTTCTTGCAGAGCATCAGCGCCTTGTAATAGGCCCCGTTCTGCACTTCGCGGCTGATCTCGATGCAGGTGGCGCGCGCGGACTTATCGCGGATCGCGCCCATGAATTCGGTCATGCGCAGCGCGAAATCGGTGTAGTAGCGCTGGTTCTCATCTTCATCGAGATACATCATCATGATCGGGAAATAGATGCGCCGCGCCGGCGTCGTGGCGTCCTCGCGCTGCATGATGTCCTTCTCGCGCAGCAAGGAGGCCTTGTTCTGGATGACGAGGCTGGTGCGCTTGTCGCCGTTGGTGAGCACCGCGCCGTTAAGCACGAACCTCTCCGCCGGCTTCAGCGAAAGCTTGAGGGGCATGTCGAAACTCCAGGGACATCGCGCATCTGGGGGAAATCCGCGCGCGCCATGCCCCAAATCAGAGCCAGAGGCTAGCGCCGATATCTTAACAAACACCTTGCATCGGCGTGCTTTGCATTCACTTCGCCTTAAGCACGTTTGCGCTTTCATGGCGTTCTCATCCGGAGTGACCTCATGGCCCAGGCTGCCGTTGCAACCGCCGGCAATTTCCGCAACGGCATCGGCGCGCACGAGAAGGCGCTTGCCAGATTCGAGGCGATGGCCGAGGAGATTGAGAGCGCCGGCGTGCGGCGCAAATCCAACATCACGCTCAAGCGCGCGCTGAAGACCTGGAAACGCGGCGAGATCGCGCGCGCGGCCCAGCTCGCGCTTCGCGCCACCGAACTGGACGATACCAACGCCAAGGCCTTTCATGTGCTCGCCATGGCGCTGGAGCGCATGGGCCATCGTCACAAGGCGCTGATCACTTACGAGCGCGCCTTTCAGCTCGATCCCAACGATCCCGATCTGCTGTTGAACCTCGGCCTCGCCGCCTCGGCGCGCAAGTTCAAGGACGGCGCTGTAAGGATGTTCAATCTGTTCATCGCGTCCAATCCGAATTCGCCGCTGGGCTACAACAACCTGGCCTGCGTGCAGGCGGATATGGGCGATGTCTCCGGCGCGATCGAAACCTTGCGCGGCGCCATTCATCGCATCCCGCAAGATCCGATGCTGTGGAGCACGCTGGGCACCTTGCTTGCCGAAGACGGCCGCGGCGACGAAAGCCTGGTGTTCTATCAGGAAGCGCTGCGCCTCGATCCCAAAGTGCCGCGCTCATGGCACAATCTCGCCTATGCCTATTCGCATCTGGGACGCAATGCCGAGGCGGTCGAAGCCTATGAGACTGCGCTGAAGCGTTTTGTCGATCCGCGCGAGATCATGGAAGCGCAATATGCCCGCGGCATCTGCCTGATCGCGCTGGGCCGCATCGAGGAAGGTTTCCGCGAATACGAGATCCGCAACAATCCGCAATTCCGCGGCTATACGCGCCACATGATCGGCGCGCCGCTCTGGAACGGTGAACCGCTGGAAAATAAGCGTTTGCTGATTGTCGGCGAACAGGGCCTGGGCGACGAATTCATGTTTGCCAACATCGTCCCCGATCTTCAGCGCGCACTGGGCACCGGCGGCAAGCTGCAGATCGCCGTCCAGGCTCGGCTTGTCGCGCTGTTCCAGCGCTCGTTTCCGCAAGCCGAAGTCGGCGCCTATGACGATCGTTTGCTCAAGGGCCGCGACAACTCCCAGGAATTGCGCTTCGTGCAATGGGCGACGCAAGACGGCCAGCCGGATTTCTTTGCGCCGATGGGCACGGCGCTGCAGTTCTTCCGCAAATCCGTTTCCGATTTTCCCAAAGAGGCGTTTATCGTGCCCGATCCGGCGCGCGTGGCCGAATATCGCGCGCGCCTCGCGGAGATTTCGCCCGGGCCGCATATCGGCATCTGCTGGCGCTCGATGATGCTGTCGCTCAAGCGCGGAAAATATTACAGCGCGCTCGATGCCTGGGGCCCGATCCTGAAAGCGCCCGGCGCGACGTTCGTCAACGTGCAATATGGCGATTGCGCGGAAGAACTGGCGCGGGCGCAAGAACTGCATGGCGTGAAGATCCACCAGATCGGCGGGCTCAATCTGAAGAACGACCTCGATGGCGCAGCTGCGCTTTCCGCTGCGCTCGACCTCGTCATTTCAGCGCCGACCGCGGCCGCAGCAACCGCCGCCAGTGTCGGCACTGAGGTCTGGTTCCTCACCGCCGGCGAGACCTGGCCGCAATTGGGCACCGACGAACTGCCCTGGTACCGTGCAACGCGCGTGTTCAGTCCGCAGAAGTTCGCGGACTGGCAGGCGCTGATGCCGCGCGTCGCCGAAGCGCTCGGCGGATTCATCTCCACAAAATAAAAGGACGGCGCAGCGGGCGAACGCATGCGCCGTCCTAACTCGAAGCAGGAGCGCGGGGTGTTGCCGGGGGAATCCCGCGCGCAGGCCCAGAGATGTGTCCGGCCGAGGCAGGACTACACCTATAAGTTGTAATCCCGGCGGGTTAAAAGTTCCCTAATACCGTTCAACGCGTCAGAAACGCGCGCACATCGGCTGCCGATTGGTCGGCCACTTCCTCCTGCGGAATGTGGCCGGTGTTCGGATAGATGATGAGCTTGGAGCCCGGGATCGCGTCATGGAATTCATGCGCGGCGATAACCGGGATCAGCCCGTCTTTCTCGCCCCACAGAATCAGGGTCGGCGCTTTGATGTCGCCGATATGGTTCTGCACATCGTGATTCCACGGCAGCGCAAAGCGTTCGGCTGTGGCCTGGCGCGTGCCGGCCATGCGCGCGAAATCCCAATACTCGTCGATCATCCTCTCGTTGATGATCTGCTTGCGCACGATGGCTTTGTTGAGCCCTTCCGTCACCAGCCAGCGCGGCGTGATATGCAAGAGCAGCCAGCGGATCCCCGGCGTGCGGCCATATTTGAAGACGAAGGGAACGCTACTGCCTTGCGGCGTCGGCATGCCGCCGGCATCGACAAGAATGAGCGCGCTGACGCGATTGGGATGCTCTTCCGCAAAACGCGCCGCCACGCCGCCGCCCATGGAATTGCCAGCGATGGCGAATTTCTTCAGCCCGAGCTTGTCGGCGACTTCCTGTGTGAACTTGACCATGCCTTCTTGCGAGTAATCGTGGTTCGGCACGGCGCCGGTGAGCCCATGCCCCGGCAGATCGAACGAGACGACGCGGAATGTCTTGTCGAGACGGCTGGCCCACGGCTCCCAGGTGAACAGCGACGCGTTCGAGCCATGCACCAGCACCAGCGCCGGCGCATCTCTCGGCCCCTGGTCGCGCACATGCACGCGCGCACCGTCTGGCAGATCGATGAATTCGGACGGTGGCCGGGCGTATTTCACTTCCAGAACGCTGCGCGCAATATCCGGCGTCGCGGCGTACCAGATTAAAGCCGCAACGATCAGAATAAAGCCGACAACGACAGTTAGAAACGTTCTCATGACAATCCCCCGACCCCAACGGCTACGAATCTAGCGATCCTGCGCCTCGCACTCAACGCAGCAATGCGAGCAGGTTTTCCTGATTGGGCCGTGCCGCAACGCGAACCTCGCGCAACCGCAAGGGTCCGAGCGCATCGGCAGTCGCGGCGCTGATGCAACAGGCGAAAAGTTTTCCGCAAGCCTGAGGGCGCGCAAGCTGCGCAAAAATGGCGGCACTGCGCGGCGAATAAAACAATGCGGCGTCGAGTGTGGCGAGATCGGCTGCAATCTGCTTGGCGGCAAATGCGTCGTAGAGCGTGACGGTTCGAACCGAAAACCCCTCGCGCTGCAACGCCTCGGCAAGATCGCCGCGCGGTTGCGCGCCCGTCGCATGAACCAGAACAGCGCCCTTCGCCAAGCGCGACGCGATAACAAGCCTCGCCAGATCGCGGGCGTCGCCATCCGCGCTCGAGACGTCCGCAAAGCCGTGCTTCCTCGCCGCCTCGGCGGTTTGGGCGCCGACGGCGAAGACGCGAAGATCGCGCCGCGGCGTGTTGCGCGCCAAAGCCCGGATGCCATTGGCGCTGGTGGCCAGGATCGCATCGGCATGGGCAGGCAGGCCAACGCCCTCGCGATGCACGATATCGAGCAGCGGCGCGAGCACCGGCTCATGGCCGCGCGCGCGCAGAATCTGCGCCGTCGCTTCGGCATCTTCGAGGGGTCTTGTGATCAGGATGCGCATGTTTGCGGGCGGGCAGCATTCGAGCTAGAGGACAGCGCGAAACTAGCACGGGCCGCCGGAATGCGCGCCTTCACCGTTCTGGGCATCGAAACAAGCTGCGATGAAACGGCGGCCTCGGTGGTGCGCGGATCGGCGCCGGGGCCGGGCGAGATTCTCTCCAACGTCGTCCTCAGCCAGCTCGACGAGCACGCGCCTTACGGCGGGGTGGTGCCGGAGATCGCGGCGCGCGCCCATGTCGAAGCCATCGACGCCATCGTTGAACAGGCGCTGAGCGAAGCCAGGCTCGACTTGCGCGATGTCGATGCCGTCGCGGCCACCGCGGGTCCCGGATTGATCGGCGGCGTGATGGTGGGGCTGACAACCGCCAAGGCCTTGGCGCTGGCTGCGAACAGGCCGCTGATCGCCATCAATCACCTCGAAGCCCATGCGCTCACCGCGCGTTTGACCGACGGCGTGGAATTTCCCTTTCTGCTGCTTCTGGTGTCCGGCGGCCATTGCCAATTGCTGGCGGTGCAAGGCGTCGGCCGCTTTCGACTCTATGGCACGACCATCGACGACGCGGCGGGCGAAGCTTTCGACAAGACCGCAAAGCTGATGGGGTTGCCTTATCCCGGGGGTCCACGCGTGGAGGCGCTGGCGCGCGGCGGCAATCCCAAACGCTATCCGCTGCCCCGCCCGATGCTGGGGCGCGCGGGTGCGGATTTTTCGTTTTCGGGATTGAAGACAGCAGTGCGCCAAGTCGTACAGGAAGGCGGATACAAAGACAGCGATGCCGCCGATCTGGCAGCGTCATTTCAAAGCGCGGTGATCGACAGCCTGATAGACCGCGTGCGCAATGCGATGCGGACATTCCGCTGCGATTTTCCGGGCGCGAAGTCTTTCGTCGTTGCCGGCGGTGTCGCGGCCAACAAAGCCATCGGCAATGCGCTGAAGAGTCTCGCGGCCGATGAAGGGCTGCAGACAAAAATACCCCCGCCCAGACTTTGCACGGACAATGCCGCGATGGTCGCCTGGGCGGGGGTTGAACGAAGCCAGCTAGCGCTCTTCGATAGCTTGGGAGCCGAGCCGAGAGCGCGCTGGCCGCTTCATGGCGCTGCCGCTGGGGGGAGCCAGAAGCAGGCAGCGCTTTCGAAGACGCTTAGCCCGTGATCGGAGCGAAGAACGGCGCAAAGGCCAACAGTCCCGAAAGGACCGTAACCGCCGTCGCCACTATGCCGATCATGGCCGTGTTGAAGCCGGACATCGCGTCCGGCGCCCGGGTTGAAATCTGTGTCATATGCCTCTCCATAAATTGGCTTTGGGAGGGGTGCCCTCAGCCGCGAATTTCTGCCGGATTTTCCGGCTTCGACAGGGCGGATATAGGAGGCGGATGGTGACGCTTCAATGAACGAAATCGTAATTATTTAGCATTTACCATTTGGAAATCATCAGCGTCGCGAGATAAGTGTTTGTTATTACACGGTTATATATGGCTTTAAGCGCGACTTGCACGAATCGCATAGGAGAAATGCCCTGAAGCTGGCGACGTGGAATATCAATTCGGTGCGCCTGCGGCTGCCGCTGGTGAAGCGCTTTCTGCGCACCGAACAGCCCGATGTGCTGGCGCTGCAGGAGATCAAAGTCGTCAACGAGCTGTTCCCCGGCGAGGCGCTGAGCAAGCTCGGCTACGCGCATCAGGCGATCAACGGACAGAAGGGCTATCACGGTGTCGCCATCCTCTCGCGCCTGCCGTTCCGCAAAACCGCAAGGCTGAATTTCTGCGGCAAGGAAGATTCCCGCCACATCAGCGTGGTGCTGGAAAACGGCGTGGAGTTGCACAATTTTTATGTGCCGGCGGGCGGCGATATTCCCGATCCCGCGCGCAACGAGAAATTCGCCCACAAACTTTCCTTCCTGAAGGAGATGCGCGAGGGTTTCGCGGCGCGGCATCGCGAACGCAACGCGCCGATGATCCTCGTCGGCGATCTCAACGTGGCGCCGCTGGAACACGATGTGTGGAGTCACAAGCAGCTTCTTGGCGTGGTGAGCCACACGCCGGTGGAGACCGAATTGCTCGCACAGGCAAAAGCAGAATTCGACTGGATCGATGTCACGCGCGAAGCGGTGCCGCACGACCAAAAGATCTATTCCTGGTGGAGCTACCGCGCACAGGATTGGCAGGCTTCGGATCGCGGCCGGCGGCTCGACCACATCTGGACGACGCAGGCCCTAAAGGGCGCCGTGAAAAGCCACGCGATCCACAAGCGCGTGCGCGGCTGGAAACAGCCTTCCGATCATGTGCCCGTGGTGGCGCAGTTCGAAATCTAATTCCAGAACGGCTCGCATTGCGCGAGCTTCTTCCAGCGCTTTTTGGCGCCTTTCCAGACATGGCCGGCGCGATCCAGATGCCAGCCATAGATCATGCCGGCTGCGAATGAGAGCGCATCGTCCTCTCCATGCGCCAGCTTTTCCAAGGTATCCCTTGCGACAGCAACATCGTTCAGGCTGCCCAATACATCCTGCATTTTCGACAGCGATTTGCGGAAATTCTTCGGTGCCTCCTCGCCGTAAAGCGGCGCGAAGAAATCCGCCGTGTAGCGCAGCTTCTTGAGCGCGATGCGCAGCTTGTGGCGCTTTTTCGCCGACATAGTCTTGAGATGTTTCGCGCGCTTTTTCGCCTGATCGAAGCGATGCTCCAGCATGCGATTGGCGACCTCCGCGGCGGGCATTTCGAAGACCATGTGCCGGTGCGCGCCGGAGTCGCGCTCAGCAGGCTCAAGCCAGATCGCCTGCTCGATGGCATGAGTGAGATCGTCAAGGAAGGTCTCGAAGCTCGCACTCGTCACATGCGCCACGGCGAAATCCCAGGCGAGCCGGCGCGCATCGTTGGCGCGCCGGCGCAATGCCTCGAAGCCTTCGAGCTTGCCGTTCGCCTGCGCCGCCGGCTCCAGCAATTCGCCGATGAAGACATCGAGGTCGCGCGCCGGGCCGAGCTTGGCGGCGAGTTTTTCCGCGCGCTCCTTCAGGCGCTCGGTCTGCGGATTGCGGAAATCGCCGCCGAACGCGGTGAACGCCACGCGCAGCCGGCGAAAGCCGATGCGCATCTGGTGGATGCCTTCAGCGTCTCGCGCCAGCACCACGGCGGCGACGTTGGAAGCGATCTGCCATTTGCACTGCAGCAGCGTCAGGCGAAACGCGTCTTCCGCGGAAATGTCACGCGCCAGCACCGGCGGCGTTGCCTTCACGGGCCTGGGTTTCACATCGCGATGCGCGCGCGCCTCGATCAGAACGGGCGTATTCGTGCGCGTGCCGAAGAGGCGCGGATGATGCACATCCTCCTGCTCACCGAGCTTGAGTTCGATCTGGCGGTCCATACGGCACACGACCCGCGGCTTACGGGTGCATGCTCCCTGTCATTACCCTATTGAGAAACGCATGAAGGCACATCCGGGGCGCCGCATCTAGCGCACTGGATCGCCGCGCACCGCGAATCCGGCCTGGGCGAGTTTTTCCTTTGCCTGCCAGACACTTGCCTCGCCAAAATGGAAAATGGAGGCGGCCAAAACCGCGCTGGCATGGCCGTCGCGCACCCCTGCGACGAGATCGTCCAGACGGCCCACGCCGCCCGACGCGATGACCGGGACGGGCACCGCATCGGCAATCGCGCGGGTCAGCGCAATGTCATAGCCCGCGCGGGTGCCGTCGCGATCCATCGACGTGAGCAGAATTTCGCCGGCGCCGTAGCCGACGAGCCGCGTGGCATGTTCGACGGCGTCGATGCCGGTGGCGTTGCGGCCGCCATGCGTGAAGACCTCGAAGCGGCGCGGCGCGGTCTGCTTGGCGTCAATTGCCGCAGTGATGCACTGGCTGCCGAACTTGCGCGCGGCTTCGCGCACGAAGTCGGGCCGCTTCACCGCTTCGGTGTTGATCGCGACCTTGTCCGCGCCCGCCAGCAGCAGAGCGCGAATGTCGTCCAGCGTGCGCACGCCGCCGCCGACAGTCAGCGGCATGAAGCAGACATCGGCTGTGCGCTTGACGATGTCGAGCAATGTGCCGCGCTTCTCCTGGCTTGCGGTGATGTCGAGAAAGCAAAGCTCGTCCGCGCCCGCCGCGTCATAGAGAATTGCCTGCTCCACCGGATCGCCCGCATCGCGCAGATTGACGAAGTTCACACCCTTGACGACGCGGCCGTCTTTTACATCGAGACACGGGATGACACGGATTTTGAGCATCAACGCGCCCGCGCCATCGCGGCAACGTTCATCAGGGCGCGGCCAAGCACGGCTTCGGCAGGAACGGCCGTCGTCTTGCACAGCGCTTCGGTTTCGAGCAGCAGGTCGAGCGCTTCGCCGAGCTTGTCTTCGTTCCAGCGCGCGACCTGCATCTTGAACGACGCCGCGCGCAAGAAATGAATCTGCGGCCAGCCTTTCTTCATCGCGCCCTCCACGCTCTCGCCGCGGCTTGCGGCGAGCCTGACGGACAACACGCGCTGGAAATGGCCGAGCGCCTTGCGGGCCACCACGACCGGCGAAATCTCTTCCGCCCAGACGCGCGACAGCGCCAGATCGAGGCGCTTCATATCGCCTTCGCCCGCCGCATCGCAGACTTCCTCGGCGCGGGCTTCGGACTCATCGCCCATCGCCGCGCGTACATCGTGCAGCGATACCGATTTCTGGCCATGGGCATAGAGCGCGAGTTTCTCGATCTTGCGCCGCGTGACGCCGCGATCCGATGCCATGCGCGACACCGCATCGTCCAGCGCTTCGGCCGAGATCGCGATGCCTTCCGCCTTCAGCGCGTTGCGCACCAAGGCGGCAACGCCTTCGGCGGAATCGGAATAGCATTGAATCGCCGCCGCGTCCGATTTCTCGAAGACCATTCGCAGCGTGGAATTCTTGGCGAGATCGCCGGCCTCCACCACCACCAGCGCGTCACCCATGCGCTCGTCCAGGAATCGCTCGAACAATTTGGCATGCGCATTGCCCGCGCCGCGCACGCGCACCACGCGCCGCCCGCCCAGCATGGAGATGGCGGCAGCTTCGTCGAAGATGCGCGCCGGATCGGAGGACAGCGTGTTCTCATCCAACTCGGCGACTCGGAACGCATCGCTCATGTCTTCGACAACGCCTTTGGCCAGAACGTCAGCGCGCTCATGCACCAGCCCCGCATCGGGGCCGAAGACCAAGGCAGTTAGCAAGCCGTTCGGCGGTTTCGCTACGAAGCGATCCGCGTCATGCGATTTGACGATCATCGTTGCGCGTGCTGGTTGAAATAGACAGCCAGATCGATCTGCAGGCGCGAGGCGACATCTTGCGATGCCGTCTTCTGCGCACTCTGCTGCGCCACCAGCGTGGAGTAGGGCGACGACACCACGTCGAACGCCGACAGCGTGCTTTCCGTGCCCTTGGTGATCACCGCGCCGCTATGGGCATCTTCCAGTGTGTAATTGACGTTCAGGGTGTAATCGTAACGCGTGATGGCGGCGTCTGGTGCGATGGTCACGCCTTCGCGTGTCTGGCGCACGGTAAAGCGCAGCCTGTATTTCGCGGCGCGCGGATCGTTGGTGCAATGCATCAGATCCATGATCGCATTGCGCAGCTCGTAACCCACAAGTTCGGTGTCGTCGGTCTCCACATAGATGGACGAGAACAGCGCTTGCGCGCCCGGCTCCGCGCCGTTCATGCCGTAGAGCGGGCGAAAGCCGCAGGCGCTGAGCAGCAGCGCGGATGCCAGCACGGCAGCGGTTGCGAAAACTTTCATGCGACGATGTTCACGATGCGATCAGGCACGACGATAACACGTTTGGGCGCCTTGCCCTCGAGCGCCCGGACAACCGCGTCCAGTTTCAGCGCATCGGCCTCTACCGTGGCCTTGTCGGTCCCTTTGGCGAAATCCCTGGTGGCGCGCAGCTTGCCGTTCACCTGCACCGCGTAGGTCACGATATTATCCTGTGTCAGCGCCGCATCGGCTTTCGGCCATGGCGTCTCAACGAGCATTGTCGTGTGGCCAAGCGCCGCCCAGGCGGACTCCGCCAGATGCGGCATCATCGGGCCGATCATGCGCACCATCGCCTCCAGCGCCTCGCGGCGGGCCGCGCCGTCCTTTTCGCCCATGCCCATGGCGTTGGCGAGCGCATAGATCTGCGCCACCGCGCGATTGAAGCGCAAATTTTCCAGATCGTCCGTCACTGCGGCAATCGCCTTGTGCGTGGCGCGGCGCAGATCGGATGCGCCTTCGGGCGGAGTGCCGGGTGGCGGCAAATCCTTCGCCTCGTCGACCAGACGCCAGATGCGCTGCACGAAACGCCAGCAGCCTTCGGCGCCGGCCTCCGTCCATTCGATGTCGCGCTCGGGCGGCGTGTCGGAAAGCATGAACCAGCGCACCGCGTCGGCGCCGTAAGCGTCGATGATCCGCTGCGGCGCGACCACGTTTTTCTTCGACTTCGACATCTTCTCGATGGCGCCGATTTCGACTTGTGTGTTCGTACCTTTGAGGAATGCCTTGCCGTCGCGCTTCTCGATCTCGTCCGGCGTGATCCAATCGCCGCCATTGTGCGATTGGTAGGTCTCGTGCGTGACCATGCCTTGCGTGAACAGGCCCGCGAACGGCTCATCGACTTTCGTGTAACCGAGCTTATGCAGCCCGCGCGTGAAGAAGCGCGCATAGAGCAGATGCAGGATCGCGTGCTCGATGCCGCCGATATATTGATCGACGGGCAGCCAGTAATTGGCCGCATCCGGATTGACGGGCGCGGCCGCTTTCGTGTCGCAGAAGCGCGCGAAGTACCACGACGAATCCACGAAGGTGTCGAGCGTGTCGGTATCGCGCGTGGCGGCGCCGCCACAGCTGGGGCATTTCGCATGCTTGAAGGTGGGATGCGCGTCCAGCGGATTGCCGCGCACGGAGAAATCCAGATCGTCGGGCAGCTTCACCGGCAGATCGCTTTGCGGAACCGGGACGATGCCGCATTTGGCGCAGTGCACCATCGGAATCGGGCAGCCCCAGGCGCGCTGGCGCGACGCCAGCCAGTCACGCAGGCGGTAGTTCACCGTCGGCGTGCCTTTGCCCTCGGCCTCCAGCCGCTTCGCCACGTCTTTCTTCGCGCTGGCGACATCGAGCCCATCGAGAAAGCGCGAATTGGCGAGCCTGCCGGGACCCGTATAGGCCTCCTTGCCGACATGAAAGGCTTTTGGATCTTCACCTTCGGGAATGACGACCGGCAGCACGGGCAGTTTATATTTGTTGGCGAACTCCAGATCGCGCTGATCGTGCGCGGGGCAGCCGAAGATCGCGCCTGTGCCGTAACCCATCAACACGAAGTTCGCGACCATCACCGGCAGCCTCCAGTTCGCGTCGAACGGATGGGCGGCTGTCAGACCGGTGTCGTAGCCCATCTTCTCGGCCGTCTCGATGGCCGCTTCGGAAGTGCCGACACGCCGGCATTCCGCCACGAAGGCGGCGAGTTTTGCGTCCCTCTGCGCCAATTCCTGTGTCAGCGGATGATCCGGCGAGATCGCGGCAAAGCTTGCGCCGAACAGCGTATCGGGCCGCGTGGTGAAGACGTCAAGCTTCTCGCCGTTCGACAGATCGAAGCTGAAGCGCAAGCCTTCCGAGCGCCCGATCCAGTTGCGCTGCATGAGGCGCACCTTCTCCGGCCAGCGCTCGAGCTTGTCCAACGCGTTGAGCAAATCGTCGCTATAGGCGGTGATCTTGAAGAACCACTGCGACAGCTTGCGGCGCTCCACCGCTGCGCCGGAGCGCCAGCCGCGTCCGTCGATCACCTGCTCGTTGGCGAGCACGGTCATATCGACCGGATCCCAGTTCACATCGGCTTCGCTGCGATAGACCAGGCCGGCTTTGTAAAACTCCGTGAACAGCTTCTGCTGGCGCGCATAATATTCGACATCGCAGGTCGCGAACTCGCGGCTCCAGTCGATCGCCAGGCCCAGCATCTTTAGTTCGCCGCGCATGGCGGCGATGTTGTCGTAGGTCCAGTCGCGTGGGTTGACGCCCTTGTCGCGGGCGGCGTTCTCCGCCGGCAAACCGAACGCATCCCAACCCATCGGATGCAGCACGTTGAAGCCCTGCGCCCGGCGAAAGCGCGCGATCACGTCGCCCATTGTGTAGTTGCGCACATGGCCCATATGGATGCGTCCCGACGGATAAGGAAACATCTCCAGCACATAGGCTTTGGGCTTTTGCGAATCGTTGTGCGCGGCGAACGCATTCCTCGCATTCCACGCGTCTTGCCACTTTCGTTCGGATTCTCTGGCGTTGTAGCGCGCCATTGCCTGCAATTCCTCTTTCGCCGCCCCTGCTTCGCGCTGAAGCCGGGCGGCGAAAAGGCTTACAGTGCGCCGGAACTAGTTGCTAGCGGGGATGCTCGCAAGTCGAAGCTCGCGGGCGCGCGTCAGGATCGCGTCCTCCAGCTTGATCGCGGTATCGGGATTGACCTGCGCATCGATCCAGCCGTCGGCCGAATGGGTCTGGCGGAAGACGGCGATCTTCAGCCCGTCCGCGCGCAGGCGCCGATCCAGGATATAGATCGTCAGCTTCATGCGCTCGTTGGGATTTTCCGGCGTGGAATACCAATCCGTGATGATGACCCCACCGAACGGATCGGCCGATTGCAGCGGCATGAACGACAGCGTATCGAGCGAGGCATGCCACAGATAGGAGTTCACGCCGAGGGTGACGTGGCCGCTGTCGCTGGTGATCGTCGAGCCGGTCGTCGTGTCGGGCATGTCGTTGTCGTCGGAGGAGCCGCAGGAGGCCAAGGCCAGAGCTGCGATGCCGACGATCAGAACCTGTTTGATGCTCAAAGAACGCTCTCTTTTTCCAACACCGGCCCGCGTTGCGCCCCGCGGCCCTAAAGGCTCCCCGGGGGCGGCTTATACTGGCACGCGACAGGCCGCGCAACGCCATCACGGGGCGAGGATGTTCGGTTATGATGTAAAGACTTAGCGGGAAGGCATGTGTTCGCGATTGGCGTAAAAACGGCTGGCCTTGTGGGCATGGTCGCACTGGCGGCGTCGGCCGCGCGCCCGGCCGTGGCCGATCCCGCGGACCCGTGGGCCGCGGCCCCCTACACATTCACCGCTTTGGGCATGATCGGGACGGTCGGCGGCGAGGCTTCCGATGCGCTATTCGGGACCCACCAATCCAGTCTCGGCGGCGAGGCGAACGCGAGCGGTTATCTGCTGGTGACCCCGCAACTGGAAACCGTTCTCGACAATGCGTGGGAACTGGGGTTTCGCAGCTCGCTGCTCGCCTATCACGACACGCTTTCGGGCGACATCTACGGCAACGACGCGATCGAGAAGGCCTATGGCTTCCTGCAGATGTCCTATGGCCGCATCGAGATCGGCCAGCAGGACGGCGCCGGCACCAAGCTCTCCTTCACCGGCCCCGATGTGGACGACGACGTGGCGCTGAACGACGCCAATGTCAGCTTCTTCCGCAATCCGGCAACGGGACGCGCGCTGATCGAAATGTTTGCCATGCGCACGCAGATGTTCGCCTCGGCCAACGATGCGAAGATCTCCTATTACATCCCCCATCTGACGGATTTTCAGGTCGGATTCTCGTACACGCCGAACGCGGCCAAGGGTGGCTTGCCCTTTATCGATGGCGGCGGCCACGACGCCAACCGGCCCAGTAATATTCTCGAGGCCGCGGCGAATTATGCGGGCTATTTCGGCAACGCCGTATTCCGCGCCTATGGCGCCATCGCGATGGCCCATAACGCTGCGGCGACCTTCGGCCATGACGATCTGCGCGACTGGTCGCTTGGCGGCGAAGTGGATTACGGCTTGCGCGACATGCGCCTTGCGCTCGGCGGCAGTTATCGCCACGCCAACACCTATCTCTTCGATGTCGCTCAACCATTCACGCATGGCGCCACCAATGTGGCACGCGCAAGCGCCGCGGCTTTTCGGGGAAAATGGAGCGCAGGATTGGAATACGAGACGGGCATCGCTCCTGCGCATTTCGCGCTGCCGCAGATCGAAGAGTCCGGATACGAAGCCTCCATCGGCTATGCCATCGACCCGCAGTTACAATTGACCGGCGGCTGGCAGCACATGCATTTCGCGCGCTCGGCGGGCGCGTTCTACGATGGCCTGTCGCGTGTCGAAGGCGACGCTTTCTTCCTGCACACGGCATTTCGCGTTTAGGCGAGCGCCGAAATTGCGGCAATGCCGATGAAGCCATGCAAGCTCTTGGCATTCGCCGCGTCTATCCCCCCCAGCGCGTAAATCGGGATGGGCGATGCTTGTGCGATCATTCGCGCGCGAGCTGCGCCGATCGAGATGGCACCTGGATGGCTTGCGGTCGGGAAAACCGGCGAGAGCAAAACCGCATCGGCATGGCGCGCGCGCGTGGACGGCGCGTGGGCCGCCACGGTCACGATCCATTTGGGACGCAGCGCCCGCCAATGCGCTGCTTGCGGTGCACGGACTTGCGGGAGATGAATGCCATCGGCATAACGCGCCAGCGCCGGATCGTCCGCGACTAGAATCATTAGACGCCGCAAGCGTGCGATGGGCTTGAGCGCGAAAAACAGCTTCCGGCGCCTGACCGCGTCGCGCGACCGCACAATCACGAGGCTGCCGCGCGGCAGGGCGCGGGCCGCCGACAGCGGATCGGCCAGCCGGGCATCGTCCGTGAGCAGGATCAGCGCGGGCAGGCGCGATCCGGCGGCGAGACGATACGCCGCTCTTGCGAGTTCGCCCTTGGCAAGTTTTTCTGCCACCGATGTTCGAATCCACTAAAGCCCTCGCCGATATTCTCGCCCGCATCGCGGCGGCGCGAAAGAAGGCCGTGGCGCCGGCGCCCACCACGACGCTGATAGCTGTCTCCAAGACGCATGGTGAGGATCGCATACGCCCGGTGCTCGCAGCCGGCCATCGCGTCTTCGGCGAGAACCGGGTGCAAGAGGCCAGAGACAAATGGCCCGCGCTGAAGGCGGAGTTTCCCGACGTGGCGCTGCATCTGATCGGGCCGCTGCAATCGAACAAGACGCGCGAAGCCGTCGAACTGTTCGATGCCATCCATTCGCTTGACCGGCCCAAGCTCGCGCACGCGCTGAGAGCCGAAATGGAGCAAACCGGGCGCAGGCCCGCGCTGCTGATCCAGGTCAACACGGGCGAGGAAGCGCAGAAGGCCGGCATCGCGCCGGGCGATGCGCCCGCTTTCATCGCGCTGTGCCGGGACGAACTGAAGCTATCCGTGAAAGGGCTGATGTGCATCCCGCCCAATGGCGAGAATCCCGCGCCGCATTTCGCGCTGCTGCAGAAGCTTGCGCGCGATCACGCTCTGCCTTGGCTCAGCATGGGCATGAGCGGCGATTTCGAGAGCGCGATCAAATTCGGCGCCACGCACGTGCGCGTTGGCACGGCGATTTTCGGAGAACGCGAGGCTAG
>DASXFK010000163.1:0-18668 GCA_036489635.1 Rhizomicrobium sp.
CACCGATCTGCGCAAGATCCCGCTGGTCACCATCGACCCGGAAGACGCGCGCGATCATGACGATGCCGTGTGGGCCGGACCGGACGACGATGCGAACAATCGCGGCGGCCACATCGTTATCGTCGCCATCGCCGATGTCGCCCATTACGTCACGCCCGGCTCGGCGCTGGATCGCGAGGCTTACAAGCGCGGCAACTCCGCCTATTTCCCGGATCGCGTCGTGCCGATGCTGCCGGAGCGGCTCTCCGCCGATCTGTGCTCGCTGATGGAGAACGAGGATCGCCCGTGCCTCGCGGTGCGCATGATCTTCGATTCAAACGGCAACAAGAAGCGCCACGAATTTCTCCGTGGCATCATGCGGTCCGCAGCGAGCCTGACCTACAAGCAGGCGCAGGATGCGTTCGACGGCCACGACAAAAGCCCCATCGCGAAGACTGTGCTCATCCCGCTGTGGCACGCTTATCAGGCAATGGCCCGCGCGCGCGAGAAACGCGATCCGCTGGCCCTCGATCTGCCGGAACGGCGCATCGTGATCGGCGCGGACGGCAAGATCGCCTCCATCGCCTACCGCGAGCGGCTGGAATCCATGCGCCTCATCGAAGAGATGATGATCATGGCCAACGTCGCCGCCGCGGAATCGCTGGAGCGCGCGAAAAGCCCGCTGATCTATCGCGTCCACGAACAGCCCTCGAAGGAAAAGCTGTTCGCCTTCGCCGATTACATGCGCACCGTGGGAGCGAACTTCGCCAAAGGCCAGGTCATCAAGCCCGGCACGTTCAACCGCGTGCTGGATCAAGCCAAAGGCGGTGCGAACGCCGAAGTGATGAACGACATCGTCCTGCGCACGCAAAGCCAGGCGGTGTATGCGCCGAACAATCTCGGCCATTTCGGCTTGAACCTGCAACGCTATGCCCATTTCACCTCGCCCATCCGCCGCTACGCCGATCTCATCGTGCATCGCGCCCTGATCGGAGGGCTGAAACTCGGCGAAGGTGGGTTGTCGGATAGTCAGGCGCAGCGTCTGGGCGAAGTTTCCGAGCACATCTCCATGACCGAGCGTCGCGCGATGGCAGCGGAGCGCGATTCCACCGACCGCTACGTGGCAGCCTTCATGGAGGATCGCATCGGCGCCACGTTTCAGGCGCGCGTCACAGGCGTCACCCGCTTCGGGTTGTTCGTGCGGATTCCGGAAAGCGGCGCGGAAGGTTTGATCCCGGCGCGCAGCCTCGGCTTCGAATATTTCCGCCACGACGAACGCAAGCATGCCCTCATCGGCGACCGCAGCGGCACCACCTACAAGATGGGCGATAAGCTTGCCGTCCGCCTGATGGAAGCCGCCCCGCTCACGGGAGGCCTTCGCTTCGAGCTTGCCGAAGCCAATTCGCCGCAACGTCGCGCAGGCAACAAACCGAAGTTTGCGCTAAAAGAGCGCCGCCGCGGCAGACGTTGACGGAATGGCCACCCTTCCCGCTCCCCTCGATAAGGATGAAGACGTCGTGCCGGGCCGCTTGCGCCCCAAGGATGCGGCGACGCTCGTGCTGGTGCGCCGCAACGCCGATGGCCCGCGCGTACTGATGGGCCAGCGCCACGGCAGCATGGCGTTCATGGCCAACAAATATGTGTTCCCTGGCGGCCGGGTCGATCCGGGCGATCAGCGCATCGCGCTCGGCGGCGACCTGAAGCCGCATGTCCGCCAAAAGCTGGTGAAACACGCCAGCGAAGATCGCGCGCGTGGGCTTGCCCTCGCCGCCATTCGCGAAACATTCGAGGAGACGGGGCTTCTGCTCGGCGAACGCGCCGCAAAATTCCCCCGCACGCGCAACGCGGCGTGGCGGCGGTTCTTCGCACACGGCATCGCGCCGCGGCTCGACGCGCTGGAGTTCATCGCCCGCGCCATCACGCCGCCCAATCGCACGCGCCGCTTCGATGCGCGCTTCTTCATGGCCGATGCCTCGGCCATCGCCCATACGCTCGATGTCCAGGACAATGACGAACTCCTCACGCCCCGCTGGCCGACGCTGGCAGAAGCGCGCGCGCTCGATTTGCCTTCCATCACGCGCACCGTGCTGGACGAAGTGGAAGCACGGCTCCACGAAGGCGACAATCCGTCGCGTCCGGTTCCATTCTTCCGGTTTGCGCGCGGCCGATCGCTTGTCGAATACATATGATCCGCTCGCGCGCGCTGAGCCTCGCCGCAATCCTTTCGTCCTGCATCGCCTACGGCATCGGCATGGGGCTCACGCTGCCCTTGCTGGCGCTCATCCTCGAGCGCATGGGCGAGCCGGGCAGCGTCAATGGACTGAACAGCGCCACAGGCGGCTTGGCGGCGCTGGCGATCGCGCCCTTCGCGCCGCGGCTGATGGCGCGATTCGGCGCGGCGCAATTGCTCATGCTCGCGCTCGCGGTGTCTGCCGGCGGCATGCTGGCGATCTATGAAGCGCCGAACCTGTGGGCGTGGTTTCCCATTCGCTTCGTGCTGTCGAGCGGATTGAACCTGCTGTTCGTGATCGCGGAATTCTGGGTGAACCGCCTCGCCGACAACGCCACGCGCGGCCGATATATTGCGCTCTATTCCATCTGCTTTGCCGGTGCCTACGGCATAGGGCCCGCGTTGCTGCAGATCATCGGGACGCACGGCATCGCCCCGTTCGCGACCGGAGCCGCGATGATGCTGCTGGGGATCGTGCCTGTGTTCTTCGCCCGCAAGACCGCACCGCGCCTCGACAATCCGTCCGCCACGTCCATCTTTGGAGTGCTTCGCATGGCGCCCATCGCCTTCGCCGCTGCACTTGTTTTTGGCGCCATCGATTCCGGGATGGCGGGACTCCTGCCGGTCTATGCCGTGCGCGAAGGCTATAGCGAAGCCAATGCAGCGCTGTGCGTGACCGCAATGGCGCTGGGCAGCATCGTGTTCCAGTATCCGCTCGGCGCGTTGGCGGACCGCATGAGCAAGCGAACGCTTTTGGCGATCTGCGCTTCGACCGGCGTCTTCGGCGCCGCGCTCACTCCGTTCGCGATCGCGACTCCGATGCTGCTTTATCTTTTGCTGTTCCTTTGGGGCGGCGTGATTCTCGGCATGTACTCGATCGGCCTCACGCTTCTTGGCGAGCGCTTTCCGGGGAGCGAGCTTGCCCACGCCAATGCAGGATTCGTGATGATGTATTGCGCCGGCCTGCTTGTGGGTCCGGCGGTGGAAGGCTACGGGCTGGACGTGTGGAATCCGCATGGGTTGCTGGTGGTGCTGGGCGCGATCTGTGCCGTCTATGTGGGTTGGGTGGCGCTTTCCCGCGCAAAACCGGCAGAAATCCAGGCTTCCACACCGCCTTGACTTGAGGCGACCGATGGCTAGTTTACCGGCCCCAAACAAGGATTCCTCGCCATGGCGAAGCCGACAACCGCGAAAATTCGCCTCAACAGCTCCGGCGACACCGGGTTCTTCTACGTCACGCGGAAGAATACCCGCACCATGACGGAAAAGTTCAAGATCCGGAAATACGATCCGGTGCTCCGCAAGCACGTGGAATTCAACGAAGGCAAGATCAAGTAGATTGTCCTCGCACGGCACAAGAAGGCCCCGGACATCCGGGGCTTTTTTTGTGTCTCGGCCGCGCACAGTGCTAGGCTGGCGCGTCTTGCCGGGGAGCACGATATGCAAACGCGCATCGAGCCGCACAACCAGCGTTCCGCCACAGTGTGGAGTTCCGGCGGCGACAGCTACAACAATGTCAGCCACCAGATCGCCAGCGCACTCGACCATTGCGTCGTGCGCATCGCGCCGCAGCGCGGTGAACGCATTCTGGATCTCGCAACAGGCACCGGCTGGACCTCGCGCCTGCTGGCGCGTGCAGGCGCCAAAGTCACGGCCGCCGATATCGCCGTAGACCTTCTGAGCGACGCCAAGGCGCGCGCCAAAGCGGAGAATCTCGACATCATCTACGAAGTCGGTGATGCAGAAAAACTGGCCTACGCGGACGGCAGCTTCGACGCGGTAACCTCCACCGTCGGCGTGATGTTCGCGAGCAACCAGGAGGCCGCCGCGCACGAGATGGCGCGCGTTTGCCGCAAAGGCGGCCGCATCGGGCTGGTGACCTGGCTACCCGAGGGAACCGTCGGCGACATGTTCAAGATCATGCGGCCTTACATGCCGCCGCCACCAAGTCCGCCACCACCATCGCCGTTTGAATGGGGCAAACGCGAGCGCGTCTCGCAATTGCTGGGCCATGATTTCGACCTGCAGTTCGAAGACGGCGTGACGATTTATTATGACAGCAGCGGCGAAGCGGCATGGGATGCGTTCGTCACCGGCTACGGCCCGACGAAAGCGCTGGCCGCGAGCTTGGATGAAACGCAGCGCGCCGCCTTGCGCCGCGATTTCATCGCCTTTCACGACCGTTACAAGACCGATCTCGGCATCGCCTTGCCGCGCGGCTATCTGCTCACCATCGGCACGCGGCGCTGAAGCGGGCGGCTATTGCGCGGCGTCAAGCTGCGCGCGCTGCGCCTCCACCTTGCGCACGAACGGCACGATCAGATCCATCAGGAGCGGGATGACTTCGAGCGGGACGTCGTGTCCCCAGCCTTCGATCTCGTGATGCTCCGCGCCGGGGATGCATTGCGCGGTGTGGCGCCCCGCCTGGCAGGGAATGAGTGTGTCCGCGGTACCATGCAGCACCAGCGACGGCACGCGCAGATCCTTCAGCCGCTCGGTCCGCGGCGGCCCCGCCAAGATTGCCGCGAACTGCCGCGTCGTGCCTTCAGGATAGTAGCTGCGGTCGTAATTGGCGCCGATCAATGCGCCCAGCCGCGCCTCGTCGAACGGCCAGCGCGTCGAAGCATAGGTGCGCCTGCCCTTCAGCGAATGCGCGATCACGGCATCGCGCGCGTTCGAACTGGGCCGGCTGGTGAGCGCTTCGGTCGCCTCGGGAGTGGAGCGTGGCAGCGAAGGATCGCCGGTCGTGGAGAAAATCGAAATCAGCGAACGCGTCTTCTGCGGATGATTGAGTGCCACCAGTTGCGCGATCATGCCGCCCATCGACTGCCCGGAGACATGCGCGCTTTCGATGCCGAGCGAATCGAGCAGCCCTGCCGCATCCGCGGCCATGTCATCGAGCGTGTAGGGGATGTCCGGCTTGCGTCCCGCGGCACGCGCCGCCTGAACGTCCTTCATGTTGGGGATAAGACCGTCCCATTTCTGGCTCAGCCCGACGTCGCGGTTGTCGAAACGAATGACGCGCATCCCGGCGCCGGCAAGCGCATGACGGTATTCATCCGGCCAGCTCGTCATCTGCGAGCCGAAGCCAGAGATCATCAAAAATGGAATGCCGTTCGCGGGGCCGACCTCGTCGTATTCGAGCTTTACTCCGTTGGCCTCGATCTGGGGCATGGTGCTTTCCTTCGCTTGGCGTTTGCGCCAAACTTATCGGACAGCGCGCGCGAGGAACAAGCCCGCCTATGACGTTTACCAAGCGGCTTCGCGATCCGATCAAGCGCGGCGAGGTGACCTGCACCATTCGGATCTGGAAGCGCATGCAGGTCAAGCTCGGCGGCCGCTACGCGTTCGACGGAGGTTTTGTAAAAGTGACGAAAGTTCGCCAGATCGCGCTTGCCGATATCACGCCTGAGCTGGCGCGCAAGTCGGGCTTCGCAGGCGTGGTCGATCTGCTGAAGGTGGCCAGGCACGGTGCCGGCGAGAACGTCTATCTGATCGACTTCCGCTACGAGGCTGCCTAGAAACCTTCATGCGCCGCGATCTCGCCCGCCTCGCCAATGAGACCTTCGACGCGCTGGTGATCGGCGGCGGCGTGACCGGCGCCTGCATCGCGCGCGACGCGAGCTTGCGCGGGCTTTCCGTGGCGCTGGTGGAGAAGAAAGACTTCGCCAACGCGACCAGCGCGCACAATTCCAAGCTCATTCACGGCGGGCTGCGCTATTTGCGCAATTTCGAGATCGGGCTGGTGCGCGAGTCTCTGCGCGAGCGGCGCAACTGGCAGCGAATCGCGCCGCATCTTGTGCAGCCGCTTTCATTTCTCATTCCACTCTACAACGCGGGCTTCAAGGCGCGCACAACGCTGAGCGTGGGGTTGAACCTTTACGACGCGCTTTCTTTCGATCGCGGCTGGCTGGACGACCCGGCCGAGCGCCTGCCCGGCCATCGCTGGCTCGACAAGAAGCGCGCGCTCGCGGAAGAGCCGATGCTCGATGGCGCAGGCTTCGAGGGTTCGTTCCGCTATTACGACGCGCAGATGTACGCGCCCGAGCGGCTGGCGCTGGAATGCATCCTCGACGCGGCGGAACACGGCGCGGCGGCGGCAAATTATCTCACGGCTGAAAGCTTCCTGCTCCGCGAGGGACGCATCGAAGGTGCAAAACTGCGCGATCTGTTCGATGGCAGCACGTTCGACGTGCGCGCGAAGCTCACGATCCTCGCGGCGGGTCCGTGGGCCGATCTGTTCCTGAACAGCGCGCTCGGCAAACCCACGACGCACAAGCTTCTGCGCTCCAAAGGCATCCACCTTCTCGTGCCAGCCATTACGCGCAGCGATGCGCTGACGGTTGCGGCCGGTTCGGGGCATTTCTTCGTGCTGCCGTGGCGCGGGCTGTCACTGCTGGGCACGACGGACACCGCATTTCACGGCGATCCGGATTCGGTTCACGCCACGCAATCCGACATCGCGGAGTTCATCGCCTTCATCGCCAAATATCTCCCAGAAGCGAAGCTGACACGCGACAAGGTTCGCTTCGCCTATGCGGGCTTGCGCCCCTTGGTCGACGAAGGCACCGGCAACACCTATGACGCCAGCCGCCGCGCCGAACTTGTCGACCATAAGAGCGACGGCGTGGACGGCTTGCTCTCCGCCATCGGTGGCAAATGGACGACCTCGCGCGCACTCGCCGAAACGGTGGTCGATGCCGCGGTGGCGAAACTCGCTACCAAAGCGGCGGCGTGCTCCACCGCAACGACACGGCTACCGGGCGGTCACATCGAACGTCGCAACGAATTCTTCGCCGATCAGAAGAAAACCTATCCGCGGATCGCCACCGATCATCTCGCGCGCCTCTATGGCTCGCGCCTTTCTGACGTGGTCGCGAACCAGACGGCCAATCTTCTCTCCGCGATCGCGTCCACCGGCGATGTTGGCGCGCAGGTGTTGTTCGCGATCCGCGAAGAATCCGCGCTGACCCTGGACGATGTCGTCATGCGCCGCACCGGCATCGGCCAGCTTGGCGATCCGGGCAATGCCACGCTGGAAGCCGTCGCCGCGCTCATGGCCGCCGAACTCGGCTGGAGCGACGAATACAAAAACGAGCAGATCGGCTTCGTCGCCCAGAATTACCGCATCGTGCAGGACAGGGCGGCATGACCGCGTTCGTCGTGGTCAACATGCGCTCCGGCGGGGGGCGCACGCGGCGCGAGTGGAAGAACATCCATCGCAGTTTGGACGCAGCCTATCCACATATGTCGCTCGCTATCACGCAACGGCGCGGCGACGCGACGGCGCTGGTGCGCAACGCCCTTCGTGAAGGGCATCACGAGATCGTCGCCGTCGGTGGCGACGGCACCATCAACGAAGCGGTCAACGGGTTCTTCGACGCCAATGGCGCCGTCGCGCCGGATGCCGTGTTCGGCTTCGTCACCAGCGGCACGGGCGGCGATTTCCGCAAGACCTTCGGCATCGCGCCGGATTACGAAGCGGCCGTCGCGCGGCTGAAAACCGCGCATGTGAGACCGGTGGATGTCGGCCGCGTGAATTGCCTGTCGCGCACCGGCGTGCCGACGCATCGCTACTTCATCAACATCGCGTCGTTTGGGCTTTCGGGTGTGATCGTGGACAAGGTCAACCGCGCGCGCATCGCCAAGCTGTTCGGCGGCTCGTTCGCTTTTGCGTTCCACAGCGCGGCAGGGATGCTCGGTTACAAGAACCGGACGGTGCGCATCCGCATCGACGGCACGTTCGACGAGATCGACACGATTTCGACCGTCGCCATCGCCAACGGACAATATTTCGGCGGCGGCATGCGCGTCGCGCCGAACGCCAAACCCGACGACGGCGCATTCGATGTCGTGATCATGAGCGGCACGTCGAAGAAGCAGGCGTTGGCGGACATGAAGCAGATCTACACCGGCGAGCATCTGAACAACCCCGCGGTGCGCGTTTTCCGCAGCGAGAAGATCATGGCGCTGCCTGTCGCTGAAACGCGCCACCGGCCGGTTTTGATCGAGGTGGATGGCGAAAGCGCAGGCCGCCTGCCCGCGACATTCGAAATTTTACCACGCGCGCTCAATCTTCGCTGTTGATGCGCTGGGGCTGATACACTTAATCAGATGAGCATCGATCGCAGCAAAATCCAATGGAATGGCTGGGGACTGGCCGGGCACAAGAACCCGCTGGCGAGCCGCGAAGACGTGTGGACATGGCTGGCCCGCGAACTCGGCATGCCGAGCTTGCTCGCCACGCCTGCGCGCCCGCTGGAAGACATCGCGCTGCCGCCGACGCGTCTCGCACCCGGCGCACGCACGGCCTTCGCCACGATCATCGGCGCCGAGCGCGTGCGCGACGACAATTACGAGCGCGCCTTCCATGCGCGCGGCCGCTCCTATCACGATCTGCTGCGCATGCGCGCCGGCGATCTCTCCACCGCGCCCGACGCCGTGCTGTATCCGCGCGGGCAGGATGAAGTCTTGTCGCTGCTCGCTTTCGCCAGCGAGAACGCGATCGCCGTCGTGCCGTTTGGCGGTGGCACCAGCGTCGTCGGCGGCGTGACCGGCACGCCCGGCTCGTTCAAATCCGTGGTGACGGTCGACCTTTCGGGCATGGATCGCGTGATCGATATCGACTTGGTGTCGCGAACCGCGACTGCCGCGTGCGGCATCTACGGTCCGGCGCTGGAGAAGGCGTTGTCCGAGAAAGGCATGACCCTCGGCCATTACCCGCAATCTTTCGAGTTCTCCACGCTTGGCGGATGGATCGCGCATCGCGGCGCGGGCCAGCAATCCAGCCGCTACGGACGTCCGCAGGATTGGCTGGTGTCGGCGAAACTCGCCACGCCGCGCGGATTGTTCGCCACCGAAAGCTTCCCCGCATCCGGCGCCGGCCCGCGTCTCACCGATCTC
Source organism: Rhizomicrobium sp. (assembly GCA_036489635.1). Taxonomy (GTDB): domain Bacteria; phylum Pseudomonadota; class Alphaproteobacteria; order Micropepsales; family Micropepsaceae; genus Rhizomicrobium. Next base: position 9,113 of record DASXFK010000163.1, read on the forward strand.
GTCATCGGATCGGAAGGCGAATTCGGCGTGCTGACCGAAGCGACGATGCGCGTGCGGCCAACACCGCCGATGCGCGACTATCGCGGCTATCTGTTTCGCAACCTTGCGAGCGGGATTGCGGCGATCCGCCAGGCCACGCAAGAAGGCATCCGTTTTGCGATGCTCCGTTTATCGGATTGCGAAGAAACGCGTTTCTACCAGGCTTTTGGCTCCATCGGCCGCGCGGATCTCAAGCATCGTCTGACACCCTCGTACCTATGGCTGCGTGGGCTGCGACGCTCGATGTGCATGATGATCGCCGGATTTGAGGGAACAGAACGGCAGGTCAATGCCTCCAAGCGCCGGTTCGAGGCGATTGCGCGAACGCTGCGCGTCGTTCCGGCAGGCGCGTCGCCCGGACAGCGCTGGTTCGAAGGGCGTTTCCACGGTCCTTATCTGCGCGATCCGCTGATGGATCGTGGCGTCGGCGTCGATACGCTGGAGACGGCCACGCGCTGGTCGAACATCGACACGCTCTACGCGGCTGTGCGCGGCGCGCTGGAGAAATCCATTCTCGACACTGCGCCTCGTCCCGGCGCGAAGGGCATCGTGATGTGCCACATCAGCCACTCCTATCGCGATGGCGCCAGTCTTTATTTCACCTACATTTTTCCGCGCGCGCTGGACGGCGAGATCGCGCAATGGCGGGCGATCAAAGTCGCCGCATCCGACGCCATCGCCGCGAATGGCGGCACGATCAGCCATCACCACGGCGTGGGCGAAGACCACCTGCCCTGGATTGCGCAGGAAAAAGGCGCGCTCGGTATCGACGTCCTGCGCGCGATCAAGCACACGCTCGATCCAAACGGGATCATGAACCCTGGAAAGTTGCTTCCGACCTAAACACCGTTTGTCATCCCCGGTCGAACGATGCGCAGCATCGTCAGGGGATCACAGCTTTTATTTGAGCGCGCCCTTGAGCGCGGCGGCAGCGGCCTTCATCGCTTCCGGCGCCTGCGGGATGATCGCTTGCAAATAGATGAAATCGTGCACCAGGCCCGGATAATCGACATGCGTGACGCTGACGCCGGCTGCGCGCAGCTTCTCGGCATAATGCACGCCGTCGTCGTGCAGCGGATCGAACTCGGCTGTCACGATATAAGCCGGTGGCAATCCGGAGAAGTCTTTCGCGCGCAGCGGTGAGATGCGCGGATCGGATTTGTCCACGTCCGCATTCGCACCGTAATGATCGTAGAACCATTCGAGCGTGGCGAGTTCCAGGAAATAGCCTTCCGCGTTCTTGTGCATCGAGCCGGTTTTCGCGTTCACCTGCGTCACCGGAAACAGCAGAAGCTGGAACGCAATCGTTGGCGCGCCTTTGAGTTTCGCCTGCTGGCACACGACAGCGGCCAGCGCACCGCCCGCAGAGTCCCCGCCCACTGCCACGCGGTTCGCGTCGACGCCGAGATCGGCGGCGTGCGCTTCGATCCATGTCACCGCCGCAATCGCGTCGTCCACCGCGCCGGGATATTTGCTTTCCGGCGACAGCCGATAATCCACCGCGATCACGCGAACACCCGCATCGTTCGCCAGCATGCGGCACAAACCGTCATGCGTATCGAGATTGCCGATGACAAAGCCGCCGCCATGGTAGAACACCAAAGTCGGCAGGGGCTCGCTCTTCGCGGCAACGGGTGTGTAGTTGCGCAAGCGGATCTCGCCGCCCGGCCCCGGCATGGTCAGGTTCTGCACCTTGCCGATGGGCACGTCCTTGGGCCCGACCATCTGCATCATCGCGTTGAACATCTCGCGCGCGACGGCGGGATCGAGTTCCCACATCTTGGGGCCCGGCACGGCGGCCATCTGGTCGAGAAAGCCCTTCACCATCGGATCGAGCGGCACGGATCGTCCCTCACGAAATGACGCGATCAGTGTGCATGGACGTTGAAGTTGCGCAAGCGGCGCGAGGCTAGTTCAGGACGATGCGGATCTCGGGGTCGAGGCGCTGGGTCAGGATATCGTCGAGGAACAGCGAGAGCGTGTACCAGAAGGCGGCGCGGTCTTGTGCGCCGGTGGATTCGAATTCCAGCACCGCGCGGCGCGCATAAGCGAGCGCATCCGTGCCATGCTCGTTGGCAAGTTCGGCGGCAAGATCGCAGAAGTCGTCGGCTCTCATGCGGCCAAGTTTGCGCGCCGCATGGTAAGCGTGAAGTGAACAAGACGTTTATGAGAAGTTAAGGCGCAGGCTCCGGAATGACGCGAAACCAAGGGGCAAACCCAATCCGGATTCATGTGGTTGTCGCGGACACAGCGAGAACGCATTCGCTACATGGCAACGTGCTGGCGTCCCGCGCAGGCTCACAGTCGGAGCGCTTCGACCTCGCGCCATCGCTAAAAATTTATGGTTCCGCCTAACCGTGGACTTGCGAGCACACCGCTAAGATCGAGCCGCCGCTCCGACGACCAGATCCGGATCGGCAATGGTCAGGGGAACGTGGCGCAATGGCGTTTCAAGCAACGCGCACGAAAGCACCGGTCGCAGCGGAAACCCTTGCGCGGTCAAAATCTGCAGGATCGGCGGCGTCAGATCCGATCGCACTCGACCTGGCACCTTTGATCGCTGCGCATAAGAAGCAGGGTCGCGTCGCCATTCGTGTCGAGCGCATGCCGCAAACGGCGCGGCTGTCGCAAGGACGCAACAACGGCGCAGGGTCCTGGTCCCTCGCCCAGGACGAACTTGAGGATCTCGCCTATCTTCCGCCGCAGGGAGCAACTGGGCGGTGGACGCTTGCAATCCGCATCGTTGGATCGGAGGGCGCCACCCTCGCGATGCACGATTTCGATGTCTACACCGGCACGGGCAGTCCCAAAGCCGAAGCCGCGCCGCCGAAGCATGCCCGCAATCAACACGGCGCCGAACTCGTGCGCGCCCTTGAACGCGAACGCGACGCGCTCAAGGCCAAACTCGCTCTACGCGAAGCGGAGGCCACCGAGGCTATTTCCCGCGCCGCGATGGCCTTGGACGAACTGAAAGAACTGCGTAGTCGTCCCGATACGAAAGATGTCCTGACCCAAGCACAAAAGGAATGGAGCGCTTCGGCACAAGCGCGCCTGGAGGCGGCAGATGCGCAGTGGGAGAAGAGATTCGCCGATGCGCAAGCCAATGCGGAGCGCGAACGGAACGCGGCCGAGCGCATGCGGTCAAACGCCGAAGCCAGCGAACTTCGGATGTTGCGCGACGCCTTGCAGACTGCGCACGCTGAAATCGCGGCGCGCGATGCGGCACTGGCAGACGCAAAGGAAGCTCGAGAAGAAGAAATTGCTCGTTTCGAGCGTGCGCGCAACGACGCCCACGCGGCAGCCGAGGCCGAATGGCAAGCCGCAGAAGCCTTGCGAATGGTGGCTGCCCGGCAAGCATGGCAACGAGAGGCGGATGCTGCGCGCGCGGCATTGTCGCATAAATGCGAGCGCCTCGCCGAAGATCTCGCGCTGGCACGAGAACAATCGCCGCCGCAAATATCAGATGGCGATCGTCAGGAAATCACCGGCCTTCGCGCCGAGCTCGCCGCATCCAAGTCTGAACTTGCGAAAGTGCGCGCAGAGGTCGTTGCCGAACGCGCGGGTTGGAAAAGCCAATCGGATGAACAGCTGGCCAAAGCCCGGAAAGAATGGCGCGAGGCTGAGGTATCGCGGCTCGCCAGCAACCGCGCGCAGTGGCGGAAGAAAACGGAGCGGATGCTCGCCGCGGCGGCGGCGCGCTATCGCAGCGCGGAGGAATCTCTTGCGCAGGTGCGCGCCGATGCGCCGGAAGTTGCGCAGGCCGACGCGGTCTCTCAACTGCGCGAAGAGTGCACGTCCTTGCAGATCGCGCTCGCCAAGCGCGAAAGCGAAGTCGAGCACTTTCGCCTGATGACAAAGACGCAAGGGCCACCGACCCCGAAGCATACCGTGGCCCTTCATGGCGATGGCGAATGGCGAACCATCGATCAGGAAGAGCCCGAACGAAAGATTTCATTTGTACTCGTCGCTCAGCTCCTCGGCGTCGTGTTGAGCGCTGCGATGGCGGTGTTTTCGTTCCCCTATATGGAATCGTCGCTGCCTTACGATTGGCAATATGACATCGATTACGCGCTTGTGAATATCGAGGCATCTATTGGAATGCAGACCTCGGCGCCGCAAGCCGTACCTGCTCTGCCCGTTCGCAAGGCATCCGCGGCTCCGGCGATTTTGGTGGAGGCAATCGTTGCACATTCCACGAAGCTGCACGCTAAGCCTGCCAAATCCAGCGATGTCGTTGCCTCCTTGCGACGCGGCACACGCGTTTCAGTCATGGAGACGCGCAATGGCTGGGATCGTGTGCAAATAGCCCACAACGAAAAGCTCAATGGCTGGATTCCCAGCGCATTTTTGTCAGATCGTGCGCCAAGAAGTTCGTCCCCGCACCGCGGCGGACGGCATCGATAGATCTCGCGAAATTGCATTTCGAACGCTCTGCAGGCGCGATCGAAGCCTTCTAGGATGGCGCCCAACGTATTATCGTAAATACCTGCGTGGACTGGCCGAATCGAGTCGCCGGACTCTCCGGGTCAAAGGCAAATCCGAGGCGCTTGCGATGTCGTTCACGCTCACACTCTTTGTCATCCGCCACGGCGAGTGCGAGCACAATGTCGCCGGACGCGCGGCATCTTGGGACGATTCCCCTCTGACGGCACTGGGCCGTGAACAGACGCGGGCGAACGGAGTGCTGCTGAAAGAAATCGCTGGCGATCTGGCCGGGTTCGATTTCTTCGCGAGCCCCATTCACCGCGCCTGCAACACCATGGAGCTGGTGCGCGACGCGGCAGGCCTTCCCGCCACGGGCTACCGGGCGGATCGCCGGCTCATGGAGATCAATTTCGGCGACCACACATGGCTGACGCACGCAGAGATCGCCGCCCTCGGTCCGGGGCTTCCCGGCCTCGACGACAAGGACGATTGGCTCTACGTCCGTCCGGGCGGCGAGAGTTGGGCCGGCCTTCACGAACGGGTCGGGCGCTTTTTGCCCACGCTCAGGCGTGACGCCGTGATCGTCACCCATTATGGTCCCGCCCGGAGCATTCGCGGACATTATCTCGGCCTTACGCCGGCACAGACAAAAAGCTACAAACCCCCGCACGCCGGAATCATGCGATTGTCCGCCGGCACACAGACCTATTTCGGCGGCTAAAAATGTCCTTCAATACATTCGGCCACATGTTCCGCATGACGACCTTTGGCGAGAGCCACGGTGCCGCGATAGGCTGTGTCGTCGATGGTTGCCCGCCGGGTATTGCGCTGACCGAAGCGGACATCCAGCCCTTCATGGACAAGCGCCGCCCGGGCCAGTCCAAATTTGTCAGCCAGCGCAAGGAGCCGGATACGGTCCGCATCCTGTCGGGCGTGTTTCAGGACGAGCGCATGAAGCGGCAGGTGACGACCGGTGCGCCGATCGCACTGCTGATCGAAAACGTGGATGCGCGTGGAAAGGACTATGCCGACATCCGCGACAAGTTCCGCCCCGGCCATGCGGATTACACTTATTGGGCAAAATACGGCGTGCGCGACTATCGCGGCGGTGGACGGCAAAGCGCGCGCGAGACCGCGTGCCGGGTCGCGGCCGGCGCCATCGCGCGCAAGGTTCTGGAGTCGCTTTTCAAGAAGGTGGCCATTCGCGGCGCGTTGGTGCAGATGGGGAGCAAGACCATCGACCGGGGAAACTGGAATTGGGCGCAGGTCGCGCGCAATCCTTTCTTCTGCCCGGACGCAGAGGCGGTCGCGCAGTGGACGAGATATCTCGAAGGCATCCGCAAAAAGGGCTCCTCCATCGGTGCGATCGTGGAGGTGGTGGCTGAGGGGATTCCGGCCGGCCTGGGTGCGCCGCTCTATGGCAAGCTCGATGCCGACCTCGCCGGCGCCCTGATGAGCATCAACGCGGTGAAGGGCGTGGAGATCGGCGACGGCATGGGCGCCGCGGCGCTCAGCGGCGAAGAAAACGCCGACGAGATGCGCAAAGGTCCCAAAGGCAAGCCGCGTTTCCTCACCAATCATGCGGGGGGAATCCTGGGCGGCATCTCATCGGGCCAGCCCATCGTCGCACGCTTCGCGGTGAAGCCGACGTCTTCGATCCTTAATCCGCGCCGCACCATTGACGTAGCGGGCAACAATACCCACATCGCGACCAAGGGCAGGCACGATCCTTGTGTCGGCATTCGCGCGGTTCCGGTTGGTGAAGCGATGATGGCGATCGTTCTCGCCGATCACGCGCTGCGCCATCGCGCGCAAGTGGGCTGAAAAGGGGCTTAGCATGGCAATGTTCATGACAATTGTGCTTCTCATCGTCGCGTTTTTCATCCTGACAATCGTGCTGGGAAGCTTTTTCACCGTGCAGCAGCAGAGCGCCGCCATCGTGGAGCGCTTCGGCAAATATGTCCGCACGGCGCGTCCCGGCCTGAACTTCAAGACACCCTATATCGAGAAAGTGGTGCAGCGCGTGTCGCTGCGCGTGCAGCAATTGCTGGTGGAGGTGGAAACCAAGACGCAGGACAACGTGTTCGTAAAGCTTCTGGTCGCGGTGCAATACCGTGTCGCCGACGGCAGCGAGGCGGATTCCTACTACAAGCTTCAGGATCATGTGGAGCAGATCAAATCCTACGTTCTCGACGTGGTGCGCGCGAAGGTCCCTAAAATGATGCTCGACGAAGTGTTCGAGAAGAAGGACGACGTGGGCGCCGCGGTGAAAAGCGAACTCGATGTCTCGATGAAGCAATATGGCTTCGAGATTCCCAACGCGCTGGTGACGGACGTGAACCCCGCCGACAACGTGAAGGCGGCGATGAACGACATTCAGACGCAGCAGCGCCTGCAGGTTGCCGCCGCCGCCAAGGGCGAAGCAAACAAGATCCTGGTGGTGAAGAACGCCGAAGCCGAGGCGGAATCCAAGCGTCTCCAAGGCGAAGGCATCGCCCAGCAGCGCCGCGCCATCATCGACGGCCTGCGCGAGTCCATCGCGGCCTTCGCCGACAAGATCGGCTCGGTGAACGAACACGAAGTGCTGAACCTGGTGCTGCTGACGCAGTATTTCGACACCATGAAGGAAATCGGCGTGTCGTCAGGTTCAAAGGTGATCCTGCTGCCACATTCCCCATCCGGCATGAACGACACCATCGAACAGATCCGCCAGGCGATCATCACCGGAAATGAAACGTCGGCGGCGCCAAAATAAGCCTATGGCGACTTGCGCGCAGTTGAAGCGCTTCGGCCTCGCGCTGCCGGGCGCGGAATTCTTCCTGCTGATGAAGCAGCCGGCATTGCGTGTGAACAAAAAAATGTTCGCGATGTGGTGGGCGCCGGACAAGCGCGCCGTGATGAAGCTGGAACGCGGTCATCAGACCATGCTGTTCGAGGTGCGCCCGAAGATCTTCGCGCCCTGCCCGGTCGGCACCGGTTTGTGGAGCTATGTCGAAGTGGCCAATCTCGACCGCGCCGAGTTGAAAGACCTCGTCACCGAAGCTTGGAGGCAGGCCGCGCCGAAGACGATGAGCCGCGCTTTTTCGGCTTCTCGAACGTCATGATCTTTGTCAGATAGGCGATATCGGTCTGGGTCTGCTTCAAGCCCACTGTGCCGAACAGCTTGGCGAAATCGGTCTTCGCATAGGTCGAATAATAAGGCTCGTGGAGCAGTTCGGGGAAAACATCGAGCAGCCCGTCGAAAGCTTGCGCGTCGCCGTATTGAATGGAGTCCGCGAGCACGAAGATGCCGCCGGGTTTCAGCACGCGCGCGATTTCCTTCGCCACCTCGCCACGCACCTTCGGCGGCAATTCGTGGAACAGATAGATGCTGACGGCGACATCGACGCTCGCCGCTTTCAGCGGCATCTTCTCGCCGGGCGCTTCGATAAACTGAACGTCTTCATGGTTGCCGAGGGCGCGGCGGGCGCGCGCGAGATAAGGCTCGGACAGATCGAGCGCGATGGCTTTCAAGCCGGGTTGTAGCGATTTCACGAAGGACAAAAACCGCCCCGTTCCCGCGCCGACGTCGAGCAGCGTGGCGTTCTTGCGGCCTTCCAGAAATTTGGCAATCGGAACATAAGCGCGGCGGCGCATCGCATCGGCCGTGCCGGCGAACAGCGCCTCGACCTGGAATTCGTAGAGCCGCGCAGAGTCTTCGCTGAGATAGCCGTCCGTCTGATAGTGGAAGTTCTGCTGGTAATAGCGCGGCTTGCCTTTCGCGCGCGGCTTCACTTCGTCGTGGCCGTGCGCTTTCTGGCGGCGCACGACACGCGGGATGTCGACCAGATAGCGCGTGCTTTTGCGCGCATGGCGCATCTCGTCCGCAAGATCGACAGGCACCGGATACAGTCCGGCTTCCACATTCTTCCAGTCCTGCGCGAACAATGCGCGCATCGCGCGCGCGGTGGCGGCCAGCGACGGCATGGCGTGCGTGGGCTTTTCAATCGTCGAGAACGTGTCGCGCGCCAGAACCCGCGCCGCCAGATAATGCGCGCCGTAGAACGCCACGCGCGCGGTTTGCGCGACGGCATAGGTCAATGCCTGCGTACGTGTCGGCATGGCGCGATTATGCGCGGGCATGCGGGGATTCACCAGTGCGGCAGCGCGGCCGCGACATCGGCGCCGATGGAAAGCTGCGGCTCGGAGGGCGGCGACATGCGTTCCTCGATCTCGCGTGCGGAGACGCACGCTTTCACGCGCTCCGCCAAGCCCGGGAAATCGTGGCTGTCCGGCAGCGATTGCAGGAAGCATTGATCGAAGAACGTGTATTTGTCCCCCTGCCCGCACCCGAACGAGGTGCGATCGCTGCGCGCGGCGGTGAAGACGAAGCGGTCTGCCTGCGCCAGATCGGGCACGAACGCGCCCGAGAAACAGGACGACACGATGACGATCGTGGGCCTGTTGCCGCAAGCCGCGTCGAGCATCCACGCCATGCGCTTGGGCTGCACGATGGCGTCGTCCATCCATATGCCTTCCGGCGCTCCATGCGAGGTGACGTACGCGAAACATCCTGCGGTCGCGTGGCTGGCGAGCGCGTCAAATGTGGTCGCGATCGTCTGCATGTCCGAGTGGCGCGGATGCGATGCGTATTCCTTGGGCTGGGTCGAGAATTGCGCGATGTTCGCCGGCGCGAAACTCAGCCGCACCAAGCTCGCGGCGATGTCGCGACGGGCGTTGTCGAACACCTCGCTATCGTTGCCGTTGTGGTCCTCGTGATCGCCTGCCACCACGATGGCCGCCCAGTTGGAGAAGCTTCCCGCCTGCGCCGTGGCGCAGGACGAGGCAGCGAAGAGCACGGCCAAAAGGAAGCGGATCATGCTTTGTCTCGTGTAAAATTGGCGACGAGTTCAGTATGCGACGACCACAGGAATTGGTCCACCGGCGTCACCGCGCCCATCCGGTATCCGCCATTCACAAGTATGCGCGCATCGCGGGCGAAGGTTGCGGGACTGCAGGAGACATAGAAGACGCGGCGGATTTTCGATTTCGCCAGCTCGGCACATTGCCGCTCGGCCCCCGCACGCGGCGGATCGAGCACCACGGCGTCATA
>DASXFK010000017.1:0-3855 GCA_036489635.1 Rhizomicrobium sp.
GCGGACGCGGTCGACGGTTTCTGCGAGGGCATCGCCTTTTCAGCCCGGCAAATTGCGCGCGTGTTCGAGACGGCCACGGCGCTTGGCCTGCGCGTGAAGCTGCACGCCGACCAGCTTTCGAATCTTCACGGTGCCGGTCTCGCCGCAGTCCATAAGGCGCTTTCGGCAGATCATCTCGAATGGAGCGACGACACCGGAATCGCCGCGGTGGCGGACACGGGCACAACGGCCGTCGTACTTCCCGGCGCCTTCTATTTTCTGCGCGAGACGCGCGTGCCGCCGATCGATCTTCTGCGCCGCCACAAGGTGCCCATCGCGCTTGCGACCGATTGCAATCCCGGCACATCGCCGCTCACTTCGCTGCTCCTGGTGATGAACATGGGCGCGACCCTGTTCCGTCTGACGGTCGACGAGTGCATCGCGGGCGTCACGCGCGAGGCGGCGCTCGCCCTCGGGCGGATTGCCGACATCGGCACGCTGGAAACCGGCAAGCTTTGCGATCTCGCGATCTGGAACATCGAGCAACCAGCAGAACTCGTCTATCGCATGGGCTTCAATCCCCTGCACGCACGCATCAAGGCGGGCCACTGATGCAACCCTGGCTGACGCTGATCCGCGGCGACGCACCGCTCCTCGTTTCGGTGCCCCACACCGGCACCGATTTCCCGGAGGAAGTGTCGCCGCGCTTTGCATCGCTGTGGCTGGCGCGACGCGACGCGGATTGGTGGGTGCACCGGCTCTACGACTTCGCAGCCGAACTCGGCGCCACACTGCTGCGCACGCAACTGTCGCGCGGCACGATCGACGTCAATCGCGATCCTTCCGGCCGCTCGCTTTATCCCGGTCAGGCGACGACGGAGCTGTGCCCGACCACGACCTTCGACGGCGAACCGCTTTACATCGCAGGCTGCGTGCCCGATGCGGCCGAGATCGCGCGGCGCCGCATCGCCTATTTCGAGCCCTATCATGCGACGCTTGCGGCCGAGATCGCGCGGCTGCGGGCGCAGCACAAGACAATCGTCATCTTCGATGCGCATTCCATTCGCTCGCATATCCCGCGCCTCTTCGACGGCGAACTGCCGCAGTTCAACATCGGCACCAATTCTGCTGCCAGTTGCGCGCCTGCGCTGACCGAGGCAATCGAACAGGTGTGCGCGAAAAGCAATCTTACGCGGGTAACCAACGGCCGCTTCAAGGGCGGCTACATCACGCGCCACTATGGCGACCCGGCCCATGGCGTGCATGCCGTGCAGCTCGAGCTTGCCATGCGCGGCTATATGGACGAACCCGAAACCATCTCGCCCGCCAACTGGCCGACGCAATACGATCCGGCGCGCGCCGCGGCGTTGCGCGACGTGCTCCGCCGCATTCTCCAGACCTGTCTCACCTTCGCAGGACAAACATGACAAGACTCGACAACAGCCGCTCCATTCATGCGCCGCGCGGCACGGAGCTCAACGCCAAATCCTGGCTCACCGAAGCACCGCTGCGCATGCTGATGAACAATCTCGACCCCGACGTGGCCGAGCGGCCAGAAGAGCTCGTCGTCTATGGCGGCATCGGGCGCGCCGCGCGCGACTGGGAAAGCTACGACCGCATCGTGGCGACGCTGAAACGGCTGGAAGACGACGAGACGCTGCTGGTGCAATCCGGCAAGCCGGTCGGCGTGTTCAAGACCCATGCCGATGCGCCGCGCGTGCTGATCGCCAATTCCAATCTCGTGCCGCATTGGGCGAACTGGGATCATTTCCATGCGCTCGATCGCATGGGCCTGATGATGTACGGCCAGATGACGGCCGGCAGCTGGATCTATATCGGCAGCCAGGGAATCGTGCAGGGCACCTACGAGACATTCGCGGAGATGGGCCGCCAGCATTTCGGCGGCTCGCTTGCCGGGCGCTGGATTCTGACGGCGGGACTTGGCGGCATGGGCGGCGCGCAGCCGCTGGCCGCAACCATGGCCGGCGCTTCGATGCTCGCCATCGAATGCCAGCCATCGCGAATCGAGATGCGGCTGCGCACGAAATATCTCGATCAACAGGCGCGCTCGCTCGACGAAGCGCTTGAGATGATCGCGCGCGCGACGGCAGAGAAGAAAGCGGTGTCGATCGGCCTGCTCGGCAATGCGGCGGAGATCCTCCCGGAACTCGTGCGCCGCGGCGTGAAGCCCGACGCGGTGACGGATCAAACCTCGGCGCATGATCCGGTGAACGGCTATCTGCCGAAAGGCTGGACGCTGGCGGAATGGGAGAGCCGGCGCGCGAGCGACCCCAAATCCGTGGAGCATGCGGCGAAGCAATCGATGGCCGAACATGTGCGCGCAATGCTGGCCTTTCACGCACAGGGAATTCCCACGGTCGACTACGGCAACAACATCCGCCAGATGGCGAAAGACGAAGGCGTCACCAACGCGTTCGATTTTCCGGGCTTCGTGCCGGCCTATATCCGCCCGCTCTTCTGCCGCGGCATCGGACCATTCCGCTGGTGCGCGCTCTCGGGCGATCCGGAAGATATTTATCGCACCGACCAGAAGGTGAAGGAGCTTTTGCCCGACAACGCGCATCTGCATCGCTGGCTCGACATGGCGCGCGACCGCATCAGCTTTCAGGGTTTGCCGGCGCGCATCTGCTGGATCGGGCTTGGCGACCGCGATCGTGTCGGTCTCGCCTTCAATGAGATGGTGGCGAAGGGGGAATTGAAAGCCCCCATCGTGATCGGCCGCGATCATCTCGATTCCGGTTCGGTCGCCTCGCCCAATCGTGAGACCGAAGCGATGCAGGACGGTTCGGATGCGGTGTCGGACTGGCCGCTCCTGAATGCGCTGCTCAATTGCGCCAGCGGCGCCACCTGGGTGTCGCTGCATCATGGCGGTGGCGTCGGCATGGGCTTTTCGCAGCATGCCGGCATGGTGATCGTGTGCGACGGCAGCGAAGCCGCCTCGCGACGTATAGCGCGCGTGTTGTGGAACGACCCGGCCACCGGTGTCATGCGCCACGCCGATGCCGGCTACGACATCGCCCGCAGCTGCGCCCGCGAACACCACCTCGACCTGCCGGGGGTTTTGTAGTCTCTCCCGCCGCGTTGCGTGCAGGTGGAAAAGCTTGAACCGCCAAAATGCAAAGGCGCAATGGGAACAGCGATCACATTTCGATTCGTGTGACGCAGACAAATATCCAGTCTCGCGCTGATCGACCAATACCTCTCAGTGCCTTTGTGCCTTTGTGCCTTTGTGTCTTCGCGAGCCTTGGCGTCCACGAGATTGACCGTTCCCATGCCTCGGCCTCCAGATTGTTGGTCAATTGCTGCAAATCGGCAGGCGGACGACAGCATGGAGACCGCACGTAGCCAGCGCAGGTTCTCGCGCTCCGCTCGCCGTGGCTGCCGAAGGGCTGACCGGTTTATTGCTGCGTCGCGCGTACGATGACACGGAGCGTTGCCGTGGCGCCACCGAAGCGGGCTTCGATCTGGCCTTCGCCGGGGCGCCGCGCATGGATCAGGCCGTTTCGCACCACGGCGATCACCGGTGCGCCCTGCCCCGGCACCACGCGCCATTTGACGAAGCGGGGCGACAGCGCGAGTTGACCGACCGGTGAGGGATAGAGCGCCGTCGCCTGGGGCATTACGCTCTCCGTGTCGGAATCGAGCGTCAGCACCAGCACCGGCAGATCGCTCGCCCGGAAAGCGAGTGGGGCAGTGGCGGGCGGCGCGACGTTAATCGCGAACGTGCCCGTCGAAACCGTGCCGCCGCCGTAATCCGCGCGGAAGCCGAGCGTTACGGGCCCGAGCAGCCGCGGCGTCACGCGCACACGCACTTCGCCATTTGTAACCGCCGCGACAGCAATCGCTTCGGGCGCG
>DASXFK010000063.1:0-23807 GCA_036489635.1 Rhizomicrobium sp.
GATCAGTGGCGCGCGCATGCCTCGTTCCTCGAAGAGCAATTGGCGGATGGACGCGCCTTCCTGCAAGGCGCCGAAGCCACCGCAGCCGATATTCACGGCCACATGAACATCTGGTTCGCGAAGAGTTTCGTGCCGCATGTCACAGAGAAGCTGATGAAGGAATTTCCAAAGCTAGACGTCTGGTATGCGCGCGTGACCGCCATCGGCCACGGCACGCCCACGCCAATGGATTCGAAAGAGGCACTCGCCATCGCCCAGGCCGCAAAGCCCAACGCGAAGCGCGCCGACGATCCGTTCGATCCGCGCGGATTGAGGGTCGGCGATAAGGTCAATGTGTCGGCAGACGATTATGGCCGCGATCCGATTGCCGGCGAGATCGTGTTCGGCGACGCGCACGAGATTGCCATTGCGCGCCACGATCACGCCGTTGGCGACGTGGTGGTGCATTTCCCGCGCGCGGGGTTTGTGATTACGAAACGCTGACCGGCTTTACCGGCACGAACAGCGGTTCGTCGCCCGCGATCTCGCGCCAGCTCGCGGCCGGGGTGTAGATGCTGGCGGCGAACAGCATGTTCATCGCGCCGTCGGGCGACAGCAGCGGCGCTTCCAGGAACTCGCCGAACAGGAACGCCTTGCCGCTGGTATCGGAGCGGCTGAGAAATCTGAGCGGAACGCCGGCGTCCAGCACAGCATCGAGCGCCGCATACCAACGCGACAGGAATTGCGCAGGCACCACGTCGTCGATGAATTTGCCGGTGAAATCGCCCATCACTTGCGAAAATTTCGTTCCCATCAGGCGCACGCGATAACGCCGCGCGCCCTGCGCCGGCTGCACCCGTTCGTAAATCGCGATATGCGGCAGATGCGCCCGCAACAATTGCGGCGTCATGCAATGGCGATAGGGCGCGGCACCGTCTTTCGTCTGCTCACGCCACAGCGCCAGGATCGCGGCCAATTCGGGACGGCGGAACGCGAGTGTGTTGTCGCAAAGGCCGGCCCAGCCTTCGGCGCGCGAGAGCGCATTGTAGTGCGCACCCGGCTCAGCTTGTACGATCCTGTCCATGACGTGGCTTTTTAAGTTGCAGATGTAGAAATTTCGTTAATAGGACATTGCCGCAATCGTTCAACTGTGCCGCTCAACTGTGCTGCGCCGGCCCCTCCAGCAAATACATCACCAGCAATACCCTGTCCGCGCGACTGGCTGTCTCGGACAGCGGCATCTGCACGGCTTCGACGCGGAAGAAGTCGCTGGCCTCGTAGCTCACGCGGCCTTTGAAGCGAAGCGGGACGCACGCGCCCAGCGTTGCGCCCAGCGACGCATGCCAGACTTCGGCGACCGGCGGTGAGAAATGCTCGTCCACGAACTTGCCGTCGGCGGGGCCGTAAATGCGCATCAGCGAGGTGCCCAGCAACCGCATGCGAAAGCGCGGGCCGCCAACCGCTTCGAACAGCACCATGTTCGGCATGTGAGGCGCCAGATCGCGCGGCGAGAAATCGCGCCATTTGGGGAGGCCGTGCGTGGCCTTCGCATGCCACAGCTCGCCCAGACCCGCCAACGCTGCGTGCTCGAAGCCGAGCGTCGCGTCACAACGCGCATACCAATCCTTTTCGACGGCAAGGCGGTTGAAGGCCTCGCCCGGCGGAAGGCTGCGACGGGATGCCAATGCGGCAGCGGTCATGCCTGTATTTTGTGCCGCAAGCGTCGAAACTTCGTTAATGACGTATTGGGGCAATTGCAGCCGCGCCCGCGATTTGCCAGCGTTTGGAACAAAGATGGATAGCAGGCCAGACAAAACCGAACGGGTCACCATAGAAACGGCGCTGGGCCGCCTCGCCGGCCAGCGCAAGCTTGGGCTGTTCCAGTTCAAGGGCATTCCTTACGCCCAGCCGCCCGTGGGGCCGATGCGCTGGCGCATGCCCCAGGCGATCGCGCCGTGGACGGACGTACGCGAGGCTACCCGCTTCGCGCCCATCGCGCCGCAAGCCCCGACACAGATCGAAAGCCTCTTGGGCGGTTCCATCGGCGAGCAATCCGAAGACTGCCTCTATCTGAACGTGTGGACGCCGGGCTGCGATGGCGCCAGGCGCCCGGTGATGGTGTGGATTCACGGCGGTGCCTTCGTGATCGGCGCCGGCAGCCAGGGCATCTACAACGGCAAGCATCTGGCGGCGCGCGACGTCGTCGTGGTGACGATCAATTATCGCCTTGGTGCGTTCGGCTTTCTGGCCCTGGCGCAAGCAACCAGCGGTCGCGCGCCGGGCAGCGGCACGGAAGGCTTGGCCGATCAGATTTTGGCGCTGCATTGGGTGAAGCAGAACATCGCGGCATTCGGCGGCGATGCGGACAACATCACCGTCTTCGGCGAATCCGCGGGCGCGATGAGCGTAAGCGCATTGCTGGCGAGCCCGCCTGCGCGCGGCTTGTTCCACAAGGCGATCGCGCAATCCGGCGCAGGCCATATCGGGCTGGACCCCGAACGCGCGAGCCGTGCGGGGCGCGCGATGCTGGCGCATCTGGACATCGCGCCCGAAGACGCCGCGCGCGCTGTGGAGGTACCTTATGGCGCGCTCATTGCGGCACAGATCGCGGTGATCGCGGAGTCGCGCGAGGGCAAGGATCCGCACAAGCTCGGCAGCCTGCCCTTCCAGCCCGCGATTGATGGCGCTGTGCTGCCGCAGAAACCGATCGACGCCCTGCGCGAAGGAACGGCGGCCGGCATTCCGCTCCTGACCGGCACGAATCTGGAGGAATGGAAGCTGTTTTCGGCGCCGAACCCGGTGCTGCGATTCATGACGTCCAGAGGATTCGAAGAGCGCGTAATCCGGATCGCCAAGGATGCCGCGCCCGATGTTCTCGCGGCCTACACCGAAGGCTCGGCCTTCGAGCGCTTCAACGCGATGATGACCGACAAGGCCTTCGCGGTGCCCGCGGCCCGGATGCTGGAGGCCCAAGCCGCGCACGCGCCGGTCTATGGCTATCGCTTCGATTGGCGCTCGAAATTGCTGGGCGGGATTTTGGGATCGTGTCACGCGCTCGAACTGGGCTTCGTATTCGGCACCTATAGCGAGAAGCTCGCGGGCGCGTTCTTCGGCACGGGGCCTGCGGCGGATACGCTGTCCAACGCGATGATGGAGAGCTGGGTTGCTTTCGCGCGCACGGGAAATCCCGCGACGACCTCAACCGGCGCATGGCCGCGCTACGATCCGGCGGCGCGCGAGACGATGATCTTCGGCGATGGGCCGCCGCACACCCTGTCCGCGCCCAACGATGCGCGGCGCAAGGCCTGGGATCGCGTGCCGGAACGCAAGCTCGGGCCGTAGCTACTCGTTATGCCGCGCAATGACCTCGCGCGCGGCACGAATGCCGGAGCGCAAGCCGCCCTCGATATAGCCCGCCCATTGCGTTGCCGTTTCCGAGCTTGCCCAATGGATGCGCCCGCAAGGTTCGCGCAGCGCAGCACCGTAGCGCGTCATTGTGCCCGGCGGCATATGGCCGACATAGCCGTGGATGTAAGGCTCCGTCAGCCAGTCGTTGTCTTCATAACCGATATAATTCGCGGCCTCTGCGCCGAAGAATTTCACCAGCGACGCGATGACGGCGTTCTTGCGCTCATCCTTGCTGCGCGCACTATATTCCACCGCGTGACGGCCTTCGATGAAGCACAGAAGCGTGGCCGGCCCTGTCTCGCGCGCGTCGTCCATCACGATGCCGAGCGTGTCGTCGTCCGTCGCGACTTGGCCCGAGAACCCCGCGTCCCGCCAGAACGGCGTCGCGTAACTGACGATGATCTTGATGATCGCGCCCATCGCCATGCGTTGCTGAAGCCCATCGCGCGAGGCCGGCAGATGCGGCTCGAACTGGATGCGCGATGCGGAGCCTGGCGGCACCGCGACAATCACGAATCTCGCGGTGAACGCGCCCTTGGATGTGATCACGCGCGCGCCGCCCGAATCCTGCACGATCTCTTTGACCGGTGCATCCAGCACGATGTATTCGCTCATCTCATCGGCCATGCGCTGCGCGATCTGCTGCATGCCGCCTTTGAACTTGGCATCGAGCGCGCCGCCCTTCACCGCCATCAGATATTCGAGCCCGCCCGCATTGCGAAGTGCGTCGAGGAACCACAGATAGGATACTTGCCGCGCCTCCGCCGCCCAGGCGCCGCGCGGCACAAGCCGGGCAAATTCGCGCGCCGCTTTGGTGCGCAGGTTCTTCACGATCCAGCTTTCGAGCGTCTGCCCATCCCATTCCTCGGCGCGCGGCGCGTTCCACGGCGCATCGGCGGGAAGCGTTTTCATCTCGCGATCCCAGCGGCGCTGAAGCAATCCCAACTCGAGCAGCGCGAGAATCGGCATTTTCGGCACCGCACCGGTGAAATGGGTGATCTTGCCCAGAAGCTGCAACACCGTCTGGCCGGATTCATATTGCGCGTAGGTTTCGATGCCGAAGCGCTTGCCCTCGCCCAGCAGCACATCATGGCCGACGCCGATCCACTGACCGCCGACATCGCCGACGCGCCCCGCGCTCTCCACACGCTTGAGGCGTCCGCCGACGCGCGCGTTCGCTTCCAGCACGATGACGCTGCGGCCCGCGGCGATCAGTTCCTGCGCCGCTTTCAATCCCGCGACGCCGGCACCGACGACAATGACGTCCGCTTCGGTCATAGAGCCACGACCGCCTGGATCTCGATAAGGATGTCCGGCGTGAGCAGCGCGTTCACGCGCACGGCCGTCGAGCCCGGCGCGATGCCGGGCAACACTTCGTTTCGCGCCATCGTCACGTCGATGGCGTCTTCCATGAAGCCGCGCGCGGACGGCGCGAAATACCAGGTGAGATGAACGATGTTGGCGACATCGCCGCCGGCGAACGCGATCACGTCCTTGATGTTGCGGAAGGCCTGAACGGCCTGCGCCTTCAAACCGCCTTCGACGATCTGGTGCTGTGCGTTGAGGCCGGTCTGCCCGCCCAGCGTGAGCGTATCGCCGTGGCGCACGGCCTCGCTCAGTCCATAAGGCTCCAGCAGCGCTTTCATATGCGGCCGCGTGATGGTTTCGACCTTCGCCATATGACCACCTCCCAAAACCAGGCTGCCGATTTCAACGCCAATCGTTCGCGATACCGGATTGTGAAAGCTCAGTTCTCCAGCATCACCTTGCATTGGTGCGAAGGCTTGCGCAGCGCTTCGAACGCCGACGGCAACGCATCGAGATCGACGACATCGGTGATCATGTGCGCCACGTCCACGCGATCGGACGCGATCATGCCGATCACGTAGTCGAAATCGGCGGGCCGATAACCCAGCACGAATTGCAGCTCCAGCTCCTTCACAATGCCCATCAGCGGCATGATCGTGTCGGGCTGCTGGCACACGCCCGCGATGACGATGCGCGTGCCGCGCGGCGCGTCCATCATCGCCATGTTGATGAGCCCCGGCGCGCCAACGCATTCGAAGATAATGTCGGGCCCGCGCCCCGCGATCTTCTCGACCTGCGCGGTCAAACCCTGCGCCGGATCGATGGCGTCTGTCGCGCCGAAACGCGCGGCCATGGCTTTGCGCACATCCGCCTTCTCGCTGACGATGACGTGACGCGCGCCGAGGAACTTCGCCCACAGCATCACGGCCAGTCCCACTGGCCCCGCGCCGATCACCAGCACAGTCGCGCCGCGCGGCATTTTCGCCATATCGACGGCGTGCAATCCGACCGCCAGCGGCTCGACCATCGCGCCTTCGCGAAACGAGACGCTATCCGGCAGTCGATACGCGCCGCTCGCGCCGATCTTCACGTATTGCGCATAGGCGCCGGGACTCGCACCGAGGCCGACGCTGATGCCTTTTCCGCAAACGCGGCTGCCGAAAGCGAAGTTCAGGCAAGGGCTGGCGTCGCCGCAGCAGATGTACGGAAAACCCGCGACGCGAGCGCCGCTTTTCCAGTTGGTGACGGCGCTGCCCGTGGCCACCACTTCGCCCGCGAATTCGTGGCCCATCACGCTACCCAGCGCCAAAGGCATGATCGATGTCGGCTCCGTCATGTGCAGATCGGAGCCGCAGATGCCGCAATTCCTCACCCGCAGGATCAGCTCATGCGGCGCGGGCACTGGATCGTCCATCGCCTCCACCACCAGCGGCTTGGACATCTCCTTGAACACGGCTGCGCGCATCGGACCGGCCTCAATTTCTCGTGCGCAAACATTAGGCCATCCCGGCTCATCGGCAAGGGCGCGGCGCGCGTTTGAAATTGCCGCCGCGGAAAGCGCGGGCGAGACTCGCACTGCCGCTTGTGACAGAATTTGGCCGATCGCTATTCAGGGGCCTGTCATGAAACTTCGCAACGGCATTTTTCTCGCGCCTTTTCATCCCGTCGATGAAGACCCGACGCTGTGCATCCAGCGCGACATGGAGCTGATCGAATATCTCGATCGCCTGGGCTATGACGAAGCGTGGATCGGCGAGCATCATTCCGCGGGCTTCGAGATCATCTCGTCGCCGGAACTGTTCATTGCCGCGGTGGCGGAGCGCACCAGGCGCATCCGGCTCGGCACCGGCGTGGTGTCGCTGCCCTATCACAACCCGCTGATGGCGGCGAACCGGATCATCCAGCTCGATCATCAAACCAAAGGCCGCGTGATGTTCGGCGTCGGGCCCGGCCTGTTGCCGTCCGATGCGTTCTCGATGGGCATCGATCCCTCGACGCAGCGTAGCCGCATGGTGGAAGCCATCGAGGTGATCCTGCGGCTGTGGAACGGCGAGCGCGTCACGGCGAAAACCGACTGGTTCACGCTGGTCGATGCGACGTGCCAGCTTCGCCCCTTCACGTCGCCGCATCCGGAGATCGCGGTGGCATCGAGCGTGACGCCATCGGGCGGCAAGCTTGCGGGGCGTCACGGCTTCGGCATGTTGTGCGTGGCGGCGACGCAAGCGGGAGGCTACGACGCGCTCGCCATCAACTGGGAGGTGGCGAACAAGACCGCCGCCGAACACGGCCGCAAGATGAACCCGGAAAAACTGCGCCTCGTCGGTCCGGTGCACATCGCCGAGACGCGCGCGCAAGCGTTCGAGAATGTGAAGTTCGGACTCGACAAATGGCGCGGTTATTTCGAAGGCATCGGCGGCGCGGTGGGACGCCAGGGCAACGAGAACCAGACCGTCGAGGATCTGGTGAATGCCGGCCAGCTCGTCATCGGCACGCCCGACGATGCCATCGCGCAAATCCGCCGCCTGCAGGCCAAGCAGGGCGAGTTCGGCGTGTTCCTGCAGCTCGCGCACAACTGGGCGAATTTCGAGAACACCAAGAAATCCTATGAGCTGTGGCAGCGCCATGTGACGCCGGTGATCGACGGCGCCAACACCGCGCGCGAGGAAGCCTATGCCTGGGCGCGCGACAACAAGGAACGCTTCATCGGCGCCGCGATGACCGCCGCGATGCAGACCATCCAGAAGCATCACGAAGACGAAGCCAAGAAGGCCGGCAACGCCTCCAAGCACGAAACATAAGAAAGGCCTCGAACGCGGCGCGGCCGCGCGAGCGTGAGGCCCAACAGTTGCATCGCTACTCGCCGAATACCGATGGACGCCATCGCGCCCTCGGCAATCACATTCGCTTCCACCACCCCGGTTTGCTTTGTGAAGCGCCATTGTCCCGACCGTCTTCCCGGAGTCGAACCGGAAATTGATTTTCGCAATTCTGCTTCGCGCGGGCGCACGCAAATCTTGCGCCCTTACCTGTATGTTCTTGCGATGCCTTTATGGCTTCATCCGTCATCCCTGCAATTTCCGGAAAACATATAGAGAACAAATCCAAGGAATGCAAGCCCACAATTCGAGGAATTTATGACGGGGCGTCAGAATCCCGATGTGCGGCACACGCAAACTTTCTTGGGCAAAGCGCGCGCCGCCGACGGCCGCGAAGGTTGACGCAAAGACGCAGCGCCATCAGACTTGCCGCACTTAACGGGGGATTTCCATGAAGCTTTATATTCTCGCAGGCGCTCTGTGCCTGGCCGCCGCGCCCGCGATGGCGCTGTCTTTCACATCCATCGCGCTGTCGCCCAACACCGGGGCATGGGGCAAGGCTTACGGCTTTGCCACCCGCGGCGAAGCCGACAGGACCGCCATCGGTTATTGCCGGCAGCACTCCAACGATCCGGACGATTGTCGCGTGGTGACCTGGAGCCGCGGCGAATATTGCGCCTCGGTCGCGGTGCATCACAAGCACGACGGCAGCGTGGTATGGGGCAGCGCCTCGGGCCCGACGAAGGATGTCGCCGAGGCGAAGGCCTATGACAATTGCGTCTCCGAGCGCGGCAAGCGCTGCGACGAGATCCTCGCAACCGTCTGCTCGCACTGATTCAAGCTGTCGCGAAGGCCGAAACGGTCGCGCGGCCGATTCGAGAAGCGTGTGGCCAAAGCACTCGTCGTCATCGACGTTCAGAATGCGATGTTCGAGGACTCGTCGAACCTGCCCTACGATGGCGAGGCGGTGGTGGACCGCATCGCGGGCCTGATCGCAAGGGCGCGCGCGGCGCATGTGCCGGTCTATTTTGTGCAGCACGATGGCGGGGCGGACGATTCGCTTCATCCTGGCAAGCCGGGGTTTGCGGTTCACGGCAAGCTGACGCCGCAATCGGGCGACGATGTCACGGTGAAACACCGCTCCAGCGCGTTCCACGAGACGGATTTCGACGCCAGGCTGAAACACGCCGGTATCGACCACCTCATCGTCACCGGCATGCAGTCCGAATATTGCGTAACGTCGGCCATCCGCGGCGCGCATGAACGCGGATATCGGCTCACCCTTGTGTCGGACGCGCATTCGACGTTCGACACCAAAGTGGCGACGGGCGCGGATATCGTCGCGATCGTCAACGACACCACGAGGGGCAGCTTCGGCAAGGTCGTGCCGGCAGATGCGGTGAAGTTTTAAGCTCCCTTGTCGAACTAAAGCTTCACGCGCCCCGCGACGATGTCGGCGTAGCGCGCGGCATCGAGCGGCTCGTAGCGCCCTGTCGCCGGATCGAGCCAATAAAGCGGATCGGCGATTTTGGCCGGATCGAAACCTTCCTGCACCAAATCCAGCTTGCGCTGCTTGAACGTGCCGGTGATTTCCATTTGCGGCATCAGGCGCAGGAACACAGGTCGCGCATAGGCCGGCAGATTGCTGGCGAGCTGCGCCGCGAGCGTTCTGGCATCGAACTCCGGCCCCGCGACCAACGCCGCCATGCCGGCGCGTCCGTCCATGCCCGGCACGGCGACGCCATAGACATTGGCTTCCTTGATTGCGGGCACGACGCCCAGCGCTTCGGCCACTTCGCTGGTGGCGACGTTCTCGCCTTTCCAGCGGAAGGTGTCGCCGATACGGTCGACGAAATAGAAATAGCCGTCTTCGTCCTGGCGCATCAGATCGCCGGTGCGAAACCACGCGTCGCCTTTCTCGAACACGTCGCGCAGGATCTTTTTTTCGGTGTCGGACGCTTTTGTGTAGCCCTCGAAGGTCTTGCCCGGCTCGTTGGCGATCTTGCCGACGGCTTCGCCCACCTCGCCGTCTGCGCATTCGATGCACAGCCCATCGGCGCCGCGCACCGGCATCTCGCGCGCGATGTCGAAGCGCACGATGCGCGTCGTCAGGATCTTGCGCATGTAGTGCGGGATTCGCCCCACCGCGCCGACCTTGCCGTCGTAATTGAGCATCGAGACGTTGCCTTCGGTGGCGCCGTAGAACTCCACGATCCTGGGGATGGCGAAACGCTTCTGAAAGATCGGCCAGATTTCGGGGCGCAGGCCATTGCCGGTGATTGCGCGAATCATGTGATCGCGTTCGTGCGGGCCCGGCGGGGCGTTCAGCAGATAGCGGCAAAGCTCGCCGATATATTGGAAGAAGGTGGCGCGATAGCGATAGCAATCGTCCCAGAAATCGCGCGCCGAGAACTTGCGGCGCAGCACGATCGCACCGCCCGCAGTGAGCGCGATGCCCACCGCGCAGATTCCGCCGGCCGAATGATAGAGCGGCAACACATTGTATGTGCGGTCGCTGGCCTTGGCGCCAAGCCCGCCGGCAAAGCCGTACATCATGAAGAGCAAGCGCAGATGGGTGATGTTCGCGGCCTTGGGCAAGCCCGTCGTGCCGGAGGTGAAGATGTAAAGCGCCTTGTCCTTGCCGGTGAGGCCGCGGCGCACGTCGGCGTCCAGCGCGTCGGACGATTGCGCGGCGAGGGCGGCGTCCAGATCGTCCGCGCCGGCGACGCATGCGCCTGTGGCCCAAAGGCGCGGCGGCGCCTCGATCAGCGGGCGCGCTTCGGCGAGGCTATCGGCAAGTTCACTGCCCAGAACAAGATGCGCCGCGTTCGCCACGCCGATCGAATGGGCCAGCGCCGCGCCGCGCAAATTCGTGTTCAGCAACGCCGCGATCGCGCCTATCCGCACGATGCCGAGCCAGGCGAAGAGATATTCGGGGCGATTCTCCATCAACAGCGCCACGACATCGCCCTGGCGCACGCCTTGCGCCAGCGCCCAGCGCGCATAACGATTGGCCTGCGCGTTCAGCTCGCGATAGCTGACGATCCTGTCTTCGAAGAAAATCGCCGGCGCCTGCGGCGTGTCGCGCCCGAAGCCTTGCACGATATCGGTGACGGTGAGGTGCGAATCCGGCTTGGCGTGGCGCATGCGGTAGAGCGTGCGGCCAAGGCTCGTGATATAGACCGCCTCGCGCTCAAACGCCTCGAACATGGCCATGCCGCAAATCGAATCGCCGGAGCAAGAATAGGTTGGGCGAAAGCCGCGACAAAGCGGAAGGCCCGCTCGACTTGCGGGGCCTCAAATGTCCGCTGCCGGCGTTGTTTGCCCGCCGCGCGCTGGAGCGCGCCAAACCCGGCGACGAGATCGAGATCCTCGCCGACGATCCCATGGCCAGGATCGACGTGCCCCATATGTGCCGGCAGGAAGGCTACGACGTAATGAGCCAGAGTGACGATGCGTCCGGCTCGCGCTTCATTCTGCGAAAGCCCTGAGGGTTCAGGATTCCGCGCGGCTCATCGCCGACACCGCCTGGCTGAGGCCGACGGTGGGAAGCGGGAGCGCGGCCATCTTGCCGTTCGGCTGCGGCACGATGAGGCGCGCCGCCGGCGCGGTCAGCAACTGCGTCACCGCTTGCGGCTGCAGCGCGCCGCGGGCGACGCAAAGGCCTTTCGGCTGACAACCAGCGACCGGAATTTTCAGGAAGCCTTTTTTGATCTGCATGGCGATATAGTCGCCCTGCTTGACGATCGGCGGCATCGCCACGAAGACGCCGAAGGTGTGCTTGGCGCCGATGAAGCGGAAGGTCACGGCCATCATCACCATCCGCGGATTGTCCTTGCGGCGATAGAACAGCGTGGTGCGGCAGCGGCCGAGCTGGACCTGCACGGTCTTGGGCGGAGCGTTTGCATCGGCAGGCTTGCTGGGGTCCTTCACCGGCACCGAAACCGTCGAGGGTTTGTCGGTGCAGGCCAGTTGCCACACACCGATGTTCTTGGTGCCGACATAGCCGGGATGAATTTCCGCCGCGGCCTTGTCGGCGGCCTGCGCGGATTGGACCGTGGGCGACACTGGCCGCTGATCGGGCGCCATTTTGTCGGCTGCGAAAAGGCCGCCGATGAGAAGGGCGGCCAGAACCAGACCGACAACCACGTCACGCATTTCCACGTCCCCTGAAATTTTGAGCCGCTCCCCTTAGACTGGCCCATGTTCCTATTCAAGCGGGCTGGGCCGGAGTGGTGAAAAACAGCGCGCGCTCCTGCCCGCGACTTATTTCCTGCGCCGGCTCCTGCGCCGGCTCTGGCCGCCCGGCTGCCGGCGGCGGTCTGGCGGAAATCGGGCCTGATCGCCGCAGACGTATTCTCTTTCCGTTCGCGGCGGGAACTCGTGCGCGCGCCCGCTTCCGCCGGACGCGCGATTAGGCTAGGGGAGCCTTGCCAATGGCCTGCCTCCGACGCAGATTTGTTGGACCAAGTCGTTAGCCACCGCGTTACGTCACGCGGGAGCCTGATAAAAGCGCCCGAAGGGCCAATCGGAAAAGAGTGGGGTCCGACGTTCCGCATGCTCGGCTTGTCCTTATTCCTGCAATGCATCCTCGCGATGGTGCTGGTGTGTCTGGCGTTCGCGTCCATCCAGCTCGCGAGCCTGGCTTTCGTGCGTATTTTCGCGCGGCCCCGCGCCGTGCGCCTGCCGCTGCTGCCCGATGCGGCGCTGCCGCACGTGCTCGTGCAGCTTCCGGTTTGCGACGAAGGCGATCTGCCTTTGCGCGTCGCCGCTGCCGCCTGCCGCCTCGATTGGCCACACGACAAGCTTTCGATCCAGGTTCTGGATGACGGACCGGCGGACAAGCACGCCGCTCTCGCCGCCGCTATTGCCGCGCAGACCCCTGCCGGGCTCGATCTTGTGGTCATGCGCCGTGGCGAGCGCGCCGGTTTCAAGGCGGGCAATCTGGCTTTCGGCCTCGCCCATTCCAGCGCGCCTTATGTTGCCGTGTTCGATGCCGATTTCGTGCCGCCTGCCGATTTCCTGCGCCGCACGGTGCCGGCGCTCGTCGCCGATCAGCAGCTGTGTTTCGTGCAGGCGCGCTGGAGCCATGCCAACCGCGACAAGAACTGGCTGACGCGCGCGCAAGGCGTATTGCTCGATTCCCACTTCGCGGTGGAACAGGAAGCGCGCTTCCGCGCGGGCGTTCCGTTCTCCTTCAACGGCACCGCCGGCGTATGGAACAGAGCCGCGATCGATCATGCCGGCGGCTGGACGGGAGACACGCTCACCGAAGATCTCGATCTGTCGATGCGCTGTGCGCTCAAAGGCTGGCGCGCGGCGATGGTCTCCGATCTGGAAGTCCCCGGCGAACTACCCGATACCGCCGCCGCCTGGCGCACCCAGCAGGCGCGCTGGACCAAAGGCCATGCGCAATGCGCGCGCAAGCTGATCCCGCAAATCTGGGCAAGCCAGTTCCCGCTGTGGAAGAAGGCGGTGATGACGCTGCAGATCTGCCAGTTCGCGTTCTACACCTTCGCAGGTCTCAGCGCCGTGATCAGCCTGACCTTGATGGCGATGGGCATCGTCTATTATCCCTCCGTCGCCCTGCTCGGCTTGCTGGTGACCATTCTGGGCTTGAGCGCATCGGTCGGCTATCTGTGGACCGGACAGGCGATGCTGGGCCGCGCGCGCCATGCGCGGATGATCGAATCGGTGATCCTCGCCATCGTGTTTCCGAGCGGTCTCATCCTCTCCAACGCGCGCGCGACGTATGAAGCCTTCACCGGCGCCACGATGGATTTCGCCCGCACCCCAAAGGCGGGCGCGGTGTATTCGGGCGGCTGGCGCGGGCGGCCCGAACTCGCCGCCGGTTTCTTGCTGCCGATCTTCGCCCTCACCGAACAGGCCTGGAGCGCGCCGTTCTTCATGTTTGCGGCCGCGGGACTGGTCTCCATCGGCATCATGGGCTGGACCGGCTCGGTCCGCCGCCTGCCCGCGCGCGAAGCCGCGCCGGGCGAATTAACCGGACCTTAACCAAGTCCTATTTGATTCAAATTTTAGAAATTCAAATGCGAGCGACTGACCTAACCGTCATTTGAAGTCTCTCGCGTAGTCTCTTGGGCAAGGCCGCCGCTTGCTTGAGCGGCAAAGAGGGGCTTTGTGATGGTGGGGTCTTTCATTCGGTTCGCGGCGGCGGCCTCTTTCTCGCTGTCCCTCGCTGCCTGCGCCGGCGGAGCAAGCGATTACGCCACCAACTATTCGCGCCCGGTCACGCGCGGCACGCACATCGAAAGCTATTCGGGACCGCACGAAGAATGCGTGCCTTATGCGCGCGCGCGCTCCGGCGTCGATGTACACGGCGATGCGTGGACGTGGTGGGACAAGACCGAAGGCAAATACGCGCACAACTCCGAGCCGGTGCTCGGCTCGGTGCTGGTGCTGACGGGTTACGCCGGGCCGCACCGCGCGCATCTGGCCTATGTGTCGAGCATGGTATCGGCGCGCGAGATCCGCATCGATCACGCCAACTGGCTGAACGATGGCGACGTCTACACCGACGATCCCGTGGTCGATGTGAGCCCGGACAATGACTGGAGCGAAGTGCGCGTGTTCAATCCCCGCGCCGCAAACTGGGGCACCAAGACCTATGTCGTGCAGGGCTTCATCGGTCCCGGCCCGGACAGCGACCGCGTCGCCCTCGAAAACTGAATATCGTTTACATTCATAGGCTTGAGCTATAACCGGCGCGCATTGCTGCCATTCTATTGCGCTGCAACATAGCCAGCCTATCGTCCGCGCCCTTTCGCGCAGCCGGAGCGGCATTCCGGCGCGTCCTCGAGCGAGGCTTGCCGATGAGCGAACCGCTGCGCAGCGCATCCCCCTCACAGGGCTTTCCCACCGCCGCCGAAGCGCCGGCATCGGCGCCAGCGCGCACACGCGGCCGAATGAGGGCGCTGACGGTGGGCGCGCTCGGCGTGGTGTTCGGCGACATCGGCACCAGCCCGCTCTACGCCATGCGCCAATCGGCGCAAGCGGCCGGCGGCGCGATCCCCGGACAGCTGGCGGTGATGGGCGTGCTGTCGCTGATCTTCTGGTCGCTCATCGTCGTGGTGACGGTGAAATACGTCCTGCTCATCATGCGCGCGGACAACAATGGCGAAGGCGGCGTGCTGGCGCTGGCCACGCTGGCGCATCGCTCGCAGAATCTGAGCCGCCGCGTGAAGACGGCCATCGGCATCGTCGCATTGGCGGGGCTGGCGCTGTTCTACGGCGACGGAATGCTGACGCCAGCCGTCTCGGTGCTGAGCGCCGTGGAGGGCCTGAGCTTCGTCAGCGCAGACTTCACCGCGATGGTGATGCCGATTTCGATCGTCATTCTCGTCGGACTGTTTTGCCTGCAAAGCCGGGGCACGCACAGCATCGGCCGGCTGTTCGGGCCGGTGATGCTGGTCTGGTTTGTCGTGATCGCCGTGCTCGGCGCCGCCCAGATCGTGCGCAATCCGCAGATTCTCCTGGCGCTCAATCCGCTTCATGGCGTGAGCCTGTTCATGCACGCGCCGTGGATCGCGTTCGTCTGTCTGGGCGCCGTGGTGCTGGCGGTGACCGGCTGCGAGGCGCTTTATGCCGACATGGGCCATTTCGGCGCCGGCGCCATCCGCATGGCATGGTTGATCGTCGCGCTTCCCAGCCTCGTCCTCAATTATTTCGGCCAGGGCGCGCTGCTGATCGCCCATCCGCGGATGGCCGACAATGTGTTCTACGCGCTGGCGCCGCATTGGGCGCAATATCCGCTGGTGCTTCTGGCGACGCTGGCGACGGTCATTGCCTCGCAGGCTGTCATCTCCGGCGTGTTCTCGATCACCAGCCAGGCGGTGCAGCTCGGCCAACTGCCGCGCATGGAAATCCGCCACACCTCGGCGGTGGAATATGGCCAGATCTATGTGCCGCGCATCAACGCCATGCTGGCCGTGGGCGTGGTGCTGATCGTGCTGATCTTCAAATCCTCCGACGCGCTGGCCGCGGCCTACGGCATCGCCGTCACCGGCGTGATGGTGATCTCGACCTTCCTCGTCGCGGTTGTGGCGCTGCGGCAGTGGAACTGGAAGCCGATCAGCGTGATCGTTGTGTTCGGCCTGCTGGGGTTGATCGACCTCGGCTTCCTGACATCCAACACCTTGAAAGTCGTTGAGGGCGGCTGGCTGCCGCTCGCCATCGCCGCCGGCGTCTTCATCGTCATGGACACCTGGCGCGTGGGCCGGCGCGCGCATCTGGAGCAGGTGCGCCGAGGTTCCCTCGCGCTCACGACATTCCTCGAACGCGCCGACCGCACGCCGCATCGCGTCGCCGGCACCGCCGTGTTCCTCAATCCGCGCAACGATGTGGTGCCGGGCGCACTACTGCACAGCCTCAAGCACTACAAGGTGCTGCACGAGCGCGTGGTGATCGCGACCGTGGTGGTGGACGACACGCCGTTCGTCGATGCCAGCCGGCGCATCGAAGTGGTGAAGCTCGGCAAGGGTTTCTACGAAGTCAAAATCCGCTACGGCTTTTTTGAATCCGCCGATGTGCCCAAAGCGCTGGAGGAAGGCCGCAGACACGGCCTGATCATCGACGTCGACACGACGACATTCTTCCTCGGCCGCGAAACGCTGGTGCCGGGCGAAAACCCCAGCATCGGCCGCTGGCGCATCGGGCTCTATATGTGGCTGGCGTCGAACGCGCAGTCGCCGGCGCGCTTCTTCAATCTGCCGCCCAACCGCGTCGTCGAGCTCGGCACGCAGGTCACGATCTAATCGAGCGCAAACACCAGCGCCTTGAGATAAGCCGACTCCGGCAGCATCGGATGGACCGGATGATCCGCGCCGGCGCCTGCCTGCCGGATGACTGACGCCTTGCGGCCGACGCGCGCGATACCGATGGCGCATTCGGAGGCGAAGCGCTCGACGTCGATATTGTGCGAGCATGAGGCCAGCAGCAGGAACCCGCCCGGTGCGATGACGGCGGCCGACAGCCGCGCGAGCTTGCGATACGCCTTGGCGCCGGCTTCCAGATCCTTGCGCGATTTCACGAAAGGCGGCGGGTCGGCGACGACGATGTCGAATTTCTCATTCTGCGCGCCGAGCTGTTCCAGCTTCTCGAACACATCGGTCTTCACAAAGCTCACCTTCGCGTTGTTCGCGGCGGCAGCTTCTTCCGCCAGCGATAGCGCGGGCTGCGAGGAGTCCAGCGCGATCGCTTCTTTCGCGCCGGCGCGCGCGGCCAGAACAGCGAAACCTCCGGAGAAGCAATAGGCATCGAGCACGCTTTTGCCTTTGGCGAGCGATGCCATGAAAGCGCGATTGTCGCGCTGGTCGTAATACCAGCCGGTCTTTTGGCCGCCTGCCGGATCGGCGAAATAGCGCGCGCCATTCTCCTCGACCAAGATGCGCCGCGCGTCGCCGCTGACATAGCTTGGCAGACCTTCCAGCCCGCGCGACGGCGTATCGTTGCGCAGGACGATCGTCTTTGGCGCGACCGTCTCGTCCAGCGCGGCGCGCAGCGGCTCGATCAACGCTTCCATTCCGGCGGTGGTGATCTGCAACACGCAAGTCTCGCCAAAGCGGTCGACGGTGAGACCCGGCAACCGGTCGCCTTCGGCATGGACCAGCCGGTAGAATGGCTTGTCGTAAAGCGCGTCGCGCATCGCCAGCGCGCGTCTTAGCCGCTCTGCGAAAAATGCCGCATCAATGGCGGTGTCCTTCGGCGCTTCGAACAGGCGCACCGCGATCAGGCTTTTGGGATTGAAATAGCCCACGCCGAAATCGCGGCCATCATCGC
Organism: Rhizomicrobium sp.; assembly: GCA_036489635.1. Lineage (GTDB taxonomy): Bacteria > Pseudomonadota > Alphaproteobacteria > Micropepsales > Micropepsaceae > Rhizomicrobium. Next base: position 17,310 of record DASXFK010000063.1, read on the forward strand.
CCTCGACGCTGACCAGCGAACCCGGCGCCAGCGCCTTGGTCTTCGCCTCCAGCGCAATCTCGTTGGAGAAGATCCACGGCGCACCGGCACGCGCCCTGCGGCCTTCCTTGGGCTTGATGCGAATAACGGGATGGACGCTCATGGCGCTTGCGTTAGCATGGCGCGGACAAAACCATAAGGGGCAGCACATGGCCGACAATCCCGCAGCGAAATTCGGAACGATGCGCGGCAAGACGCCGGAGGAAGCGAAATTCTTCTGGACCGGCGGCCCGGTGCAGGCGGCGGAGCGGACATGGTTCGCCTCGCAATTCTCCGGCTGCACGGCGTTCGAGACCGATGAAGGCATCGTGCTGGTCGATACCGGCACCAAACAGTTCGCGCCCGTGATCGCCGCCATGTTGCGCCAGAAAACGCAAGCGCCGATCCACACCGCGATTTATACCCACGGCCACATCGATCACGCTTACGGCCTCGATGCCTTTCTGCTGCCCGGCCAGAAGAAGCCGCGCGTCATCGCCCATCGCGACATGCCGGCGCGTTTCGCGCGCTATCAGGCGACGGCGCATCACAATGCAGCACTGAACGCGCGCCAGTTCGGTGGCACGGTGGCGGCGCAATCCAACGATGCCTATGCTGCGTTCGGCCAGCCGCCGATTCCGCCGGACACGCTCTATGACGATCACATGCGCATCACCGTGGGCGGCGTGAAGTTCGAGCTCAATCACTGCAAAGGCGAGACCGACGATCACACCTGGGTGTGGTGCGAGGACCGCAAAGTCATTTGCCCCGGCGATCTTTTCATCTGGGCGGTGCCAAATGACGGCAATCCGCAGAAGGTGCAACGCTTCCCGTGGGAACGCGCAAAGGGTTTGCGCGAGATGGCCAAGCGCGCGCCTGACGCGCTATGCCCCGGTCACGGTGGACCGGTGATCGGCGAAAGCGACAAGATCGCGCGCATGCTGACCGAAACGGCGGATTTCCTCGACACGGTGGTGAAGCGCACGCTGGCGGCGATGGAGAACGGTTCGCCGCCGCATGTCGACATCGTCACCGGCGTCGAATTGCCGACCTCGGATTCGCCGTGGCTGCAGCCGGTTTATGACGACACCGAATTCCTCGTGCGCAACATCATCCGCTTTTATGGCGGCTGGTGGAGCGGCAGGCCCAGCGAACTGAAGCCCGCACCGCGCGCATCGCTCGCCAAAGAGATCGCATCGTTAAGTGGCGGCGCAGAGGCGCTTGTCGCGCGTGCGCAGAAGATCGGCGCAAGCGGCGATTATCGCCTCGCCTGTCATTTGGCGGATTTCGCGCTGGAAGCCGAGCCGCAAAGCAACAGCGTGCAGGAAAAAGTTGCTGCGCTTTACGACGCCCGCGCCAAAACCGAGCAGAGCCTGATGACGATCAACATCTTCAATTCCGCCGCCGCCTATGCACGTGCCGGAAAGCCTTACGCCTGAAGCGGATCAACGCCCGTCCGGCGGCAACGCCTGCGCGCGCGCGGATAGATAGTCGTAAAGTGCCATGACCTCGTAATCCTTGAGATCGCTGAACCGTGCGCGCGCGAGCCGGCGATGGACCGGAACGGGACGCGCGCTCTTGCCTTCGCGCAAAAGCCCGAAGAACGCGCGCAAGGGATAGCGGCGCAAGACCGTGAGATTGGGGACGCGGCGATCGGGCGTGCCAGTGAGATCCAGCCCGTGACACACCGCGCAGGAGATGCGCGCAAGATAGCGCCCGCCCTGATAGCGCGGCCCCAGATCGAGCGAGGATTCGCTTTGCGTCATGTCGAGGGCGGATGGCGCCAGATCGCCGCGCAGGATCGCAAGACGCGCGGTGTTGCTGAACCGCGGCGCCGGGGTTTGCCTGCCGCCGGGCGGCAGCGAATGGAGATAGGCGATCGCCGCCGACAGGTCGGCGTCGTTCATATACATGTAATCAGCCGACGGCATGATCCACAGGCTGGTGCCGTCCGGATGCACGCCGAAGCGGACGGCGCGGGCGAATTGCTCGTCGCCCAACGTGCGCAGCGAACGGGTGAGATTGGGCGCCCAGATCGTGAACCACGGATAGGGGCGCATGAGCGCGCCGTGCAGATTTTTGCCGTGGCAACCTGCGCAGCCTGTCAGCTTGAGAATGTGCAGGCCCCGCGCCAGCGTCGCGGTGTCCGTCTTGTAATAGACGTCCATCGAGAACAGCGGATAATGGCGCTGGACGATTGTCTCCGACACCAGCCAGGCATAGGCCAGCGCCCCCAACAAAGCGGCGATGCCGATACCAAATCCGATGGCGGCAAAGCCTGTCGCGCGGAGCGGTGTCATCGGGCGCGAGGATATGGGCCCAGGTTGCGCAGCGCCAGCGGGCGGTGCGAGGCTCTCCCATCACAGAGGAGCCCGCCATGCGCTATCTGCACACGATGGTCCGCGTTTCGAATCTCGACGCCTCGCTCGATTTCTACTGCAACAAGCTGGGGCTGAAAGAGATACGCCGCATCGACAACGACAAGGGCCGATTTACCTTGGTGTTTCTGGCCGCGCCCGATGATGCTGGCGCCGCGAAGGACAGCCAGTCGCCAATGGTGGAACTGACGCACAACTGGGACCCGGAGGATTACAAAGGCGGGCGCAATTTCGGCCACCTCGCCTATCGCGTCGGCGACATCTATGCGGTGTGCAAGCGCCTGATGGACGGTGGCGTCACGATCAATCGCCCGCCGCGCGACGGACACATGGCCTTCGTGCGCTCGCCCGACGGCATCTCCATCGAACTGCTGCAGGAAGGCGGCGCGCTGCCGCCGGCCGAGCCGTGGCTGTCGATGGCCAATACCGGCGTGTGGTGAGCCAGAAAAGGCGATCGAATGATCGCGCTGGGGCTTCTGCCTGTGCCCACGCTTGCCGGCATCTGGCGAGGCTTGCCGAAGCTTCCCCATAATGCTACTACTGGTTGCGTAGAGGGGTTGGCCATGGCGTTTTTGGGCTGGAGTATGAGCGGCCTGTTGGTCGTTATGCTTGCGCTGGCAGCGGCGACGCCGGAGCGCACGGCTGCCGCCCATTGCATGCAGACCGCCAGCGCTACCTATCGCCGCTAGCAGCCCGGCTTGCGCCCGCCGCGGCCCGGTCCGATATAACGAGCGCAATGGGTATCGTTCTCATATTCCTCGCTTTGGCGGCGGTCGTGCTCATCCTGGGCGCGGGCCTCTATACATTGTGGCATGGCGGACAGCTGGCGAAGGATTGGTCGAACCGGCTGATGCGCTATCGCGTGATCGCGCAGTTCATCGCCATCTGCATCGTTTTGCTCGTCGCCTATGTGACGGCGAAACACTGATCCTTATTGAACGTTAGAAAAAACTCACCGGATCGACGTCGACGCTGACGCGCACCTGATTGGGCGCTTTCACTTTCGCCAGCCAGCTTCGCAGGTACGCCTGCACATCGACGCCGCGATCTGCTTGCAGCAGCAGGCGTTCGCGCGTCTGGCCACGCAGCAGATGATAGAACGCCGGCGTCGGCCCCCACACTTTCGCGCCACGCGCAGGCGGCGCGGCATTGGCGAGCGTGCGGCCCAGTTCGCGCACCTGATCGCCATCGGCACCGGACAGGATGATCGCCGCCAGTCTGCCGAACGGCGGCGCGCCGGCGCGCTCGCGATAGATTTTCTCCTGCGCCAGAAAGGCATCGCGCTCGCCGCTCGCCAGCGCCTTCATCACCGCATCCTGCGGATTGCGCGTCTGGATCAGCACAAGCCCCGGCTTTTCCGCGCGCCCCGCGCGGCCCGAGACCTGATGCAGCAACTGGAACGTTCGCTCGCGCGCGCGCAAATCGCCGTCCGAGCCGCCGAGATCGGCATCGATCACCCCGACCAAAGTGAGTTGCGGGAAGTGATGACCCTTGGCGACGATCTGCGTACCGATGACGACATCGATCTCGTGCTTGGCCATGGCGCGGATCGCGGCCTGGGTTTCCTGCGGGCCGTGCAAGGTATCCGATGACGCAATCGCCATGCGCGCATTGGGAAACACGGAGACGAATTCCTCCGCCACGCGCTCCACGCCGGGGCCGCAGGCGATGAGCGTGTGTTCGGCGTTGCAGCCGGGGCAATGCGTCGGCGCGGCCATGCCGAAGCCGCAATGATGGCAGACCAGCCGCTTGTGATAGCGATGCTCCACCAGCCACGCCGAGCATTGCTTGCAGACAAGCTTATGCCCGCAAGCTTCGCATAGCGTGAGCGGCGCGTAACCGCGGCGGTTGAGGAAGAGCATCGCCTGTTCGCCGCTGGCCAGCGTCTCGGTCATGGCATCGCGCAAGGGCTGTGACAGCCATGTGCCCGGCTCGCCACGCGCCTCGCGCAGATCGATCAGGCGGACATTCGGCATTTCGGCTACGCCGTGCCGCTCCGCCAGCTTCAGATGCGCGTAACGCCCGCTCGTCGCATTCATCCAGCTTTCCAGCGATGGCGTGGCGCTGGCGAGCACGATGGGGCAATCCTGCGTGCGCGCCCGCACCACCGCCATGTCGCGCGCATGATAGATGACGCCATCTTCCTGCTTGTAAGCCTGCTCATGCTCTTCATCGACGACGATGAGGCCCAGATCGCTGAACGGCAGGAACAGCGACGAACGCGCGCCGACGACAACCCGCGCCTCCCCCTTCATCACGGCGCGATAGATGCGCTTGCGTTCTTTCTGCGAAAGATCGGAATGCCATTCCGCCGGCCGGCAGCCGAAGCGTTCGGCAAAGCGATCGAGGAACTGCACCGTCAGCGCGATCTCCGGCAGCAGGATCAGCACCTGCTTGTTCCGGCGCAAAGCTTCCGCCACCGCTTCGAAATAGGTTTCGGTCTTGCCCGAACCCGTCACGCCATCGAGCAGGGATGCGCTGAAACGGCCCGCCGCCACCGCGCCTTTCAGGCTGCGCGCGGCGGCTTCCTGTTCGAGATTGAGCGAGGGCTGCGCAAACTCGGGATCGGGCAGCGGCACAGCCGCGAACTCCGGCAATTCCACTTCGCGCAACGCACCGGCCGCGATCAAGCCGCGCACCACGGCGGGCGTGACGTTCGCTTCCTCCGCGAACGCCGCGATGCTGCGCGCCAAGCCATCTTCCCCAACCCCGATCACGCGCGCACGGGCCGGTGTCATGCGCGATGGCGCGGGACCACCTCCGGCAAAGGCCGTGCGCGGGATTTCGTCTTCGAAGGCCGACTTCGCGCGCAACGCCATCGCCAGGATCATGCCCGGCGACGACAGCGTGTAACGCGCCACCCAGTCGATGAAATCGCACAAGCTTTCCGGCAATCGCGGCGCGCCATCCAGCGGCACGGCGTCTTTCAGTTTCGCATCGCCCACGGTTCCGTCGGCTTCGCCCCACACCACACCGAGCGCCACGCGCCCGCCTAGCGGCGCCTCAACCAAGGTGCCGCGCGGCAAAGGCGCAGCCACGCGATAGTCGTAAGCACCCGCGAGCGGCAGCGGCAGCAACACGCCTGCACGTTGCGTGACAGCCTCGATGGGAGCTTTTAGGGCGGCCAAATTCATGGCGACACTTTCGCCGGGAATTGGCTGCGGTCAATGCGCGAAAAAACCGGCTTTTTTGCCCGATATTCAGCGCTTACACTCGGCAAATGGCGCGATCTGCCGAATCACTCAAAAGCGAATGGCTAGCGTCACTGGCGCATGAGAAGCGCGCGAGCCCGCACACCTTGCGCGCTTACGGCGACGATGTGCAGCGTTTCCTGGAATTCGAGACGCAGCACGTCGGCGAGGATCTGGGCGAGCGTTCGCTGGCAAAGCTTTCCACCGCCGACATCCGCGCTTTCATCACCAAGCGGCGCGCGGAAGGATTGGGCGTGCGCGGCGTGAAGCGGGCGCTGGCGGCGGTGCGCAGTTTCTATCGTTATCTTGCGCGCGAGGAGATTGTGGAGAACCCCGCGCCACGCACCATCCGCACGCCGCGCCTCGGCCGCACCTTGCCGCGCCCGCTGAGCGAAACCGATGCCGCGCGCGCCTTGGAAGAAGCCGGCAACAACGATGTGGGATGGATCGGCGCGCGCGACACAGCGCTGCTGACGCTGCTCTATGGCGTTGGCCTGCGCATCTCCGAAGCGTTGAACCTGAAGCAGGCCGATGTGCCGCTGGGTGACTCGCTCACCATTCTGGGCAAGGGGCGCAAGGAGCGCGTGGTGCCGGTGCTGCCCGTGGTGCGCGACGCCATCGCGGAATACGCGAAAAAGATTCCGTTTGCGCTTGCGCCGCGCGCGCCGCTGTTCGCTTCGCGGCGCGGCAAGCCGATGAGCGCGCGCGAGGCGCAACTTCTGATGCAGCGCTTGCGCGGCGCGCTCGGCCTTTCGGAGAAAGCCACACCGCACGCCCTGCGCCATTCCTTCGCCACGCACCTGCTCGCCAATGGCGGCGATCTGCGCGCCGTGCAAGAACTCCTCGGCCACGCCTCACTCTCCACCACCCAGACCTACACCGAGATCGACGGCCGAAAACTGATGGACGTG
>DASXFK010000074.1:0-15376 GCA_036489635.1 Rhizomicrobium sp.
CACCGCTGCGCGGTCCCCCTCCCCCGTAAAACGGGGGAGGAAAACTACGCCGCCTGCTTTTGTGGGGCGAAGCGGGTGTAGAAGGTTTGGTTCTTGTCGGCCATGTCTTTGAGCAGCGCGTTCGGCTTGAAGCGGTCGCCGAATTTGGCGGCGAACTTTTCGCAGCGTTCGACGAATTTCTTGGCGCCGATGGTATCGATGTAGCTGATCGGGCCGCCGGTGAAGGGTGCGAAGCCCCAGCCGAGAATGGCGCCGACATCGGCATCGCGCGGATCGGTGATGACGCCTTCCTCGAAGCAGCGCGCCGCTTCCAGCGCCTGGATGGTGAGGAAGCGATCCTTCATCTCCTGCACATCGTCGATCACCTTCCACTTGCCGCCATTGTATTTGTACAGATCGGGCCAGATGCGAACGCGTTTGCCCTTCGCATCGTAATCGTAGAAGCCCTTGCCGTTCTTGCGGCCCAGACGCCCGTTCTTCTCGACAATCCACGACAGAAAATCGAGCGCGGGATCGGGCGCATTGACGCCCATGTCCTTGCGCGTCTGCTGCGTCACCTTCAGCGCGGTGTCGATGCCCACGGAGTCCACGACCTCGAGCGAGCCCATCGGCATGCCGGCCATGCGCCCGACATTCTCGATCATCGCCGGATGGATGCCATCCGCCAGCATCGCCATGCCCTCGCGCGTATAGGTGCCGAAGCAGCGCGACGTGTAGAAGCCGCGGCTATCGTTCACCACAATCGGCGTCTTCTTGATCTTCTGGACGAAGTCCATCGCCACCGCGAGCGCATGATCGTTCGTCTGCTTGCCGCGGATCACTTCGACGAGGCCCATGCGGTCCACCGGCGAGAAGAAATGCACGCCGATGAAAAGCTGCGGCCGGTCGCTCGCTTCCGCGAGGCCCGTGATCGGCAAGGTGGAGGTGTTCGAGCCGAACACCGCGCCCTTGGGTAACACGGCGCAGGCTTTCTTGGTCGCTTCGGCTTTCACCGCGCGATCCTCGAACACCGCTTCAACCACGAAATCGACAGTCTTGAGATCGCCGAAATCAGCGGTGGGGTGCACGCGGCTCATCACATCGGCTTTCTTCTCCGGCGTGGATTTGCCGCGTTCGATGGCCTTGTCGAGAATGCCGGCGACGTGATCGCGGCCGGCGTTGGCTTTCTCAATCGTGGTATCGACCAGCACGACATCGATGCCGGCCAGCGCCGACACATAGGCGATGCCGCCGCCCATCACGCCGGCGCCGAGCACGCCGACGGTCTTCACATCGGTCTTCGCCTCGTTGTGCGGGCGGCGCGCGCCCTTGCCCAGATCCTGCATGGAGAGGAACAAAGTACGGATCATGTTGCGGCTTTCCGGCAGCGACATGAGCTTGGTGAAATAGCGCGCTTCGATGCGCAGCGCCGCGTCGATCGGAACCTGCAAGCCTTCATAGACGCAGGAGAGAATGAACTTCTGCGCCGGATAATTGCCGTAGCTCTCCTTGCGCAGCATCGCATTGCCCATCGTGAACACCTGGCCGCCGCCGGGCGAGTAAGGTCCGCCACCGGGCACCTTGAAATCCTTCTTGTCCCACGGCTGCACCGCTTCCGGTTTGGTCTTGATCCACGCCTTCGCATCCGCCACCGGGTCCTTCGACACCGCATGGATGAGCTTCATGCCCAGCGCCTTCTGCGGATCGACGCTGGTGCCTTGCAGAATGATCGGCAGTGCAGCCATCGCGCCGACGAGACGCGGCATGCGCTGTGTTCCGCCGCCGCCCGGCAGCAAACCCACTTTCGCTTCGGGCAGGCCGAGCTGAATTTTCGGATTGTCGGTGACGACGCGGTAGTGACACGCCAGCGTCACTTCCAACCCACCGCCCAACGCCAGCCCGTTGATCGCAGCCGCCACCGGCTTGCCGCAGGTTTCGAGCTTGCGGAACGCCTGATGGAATTTCATCACGCCCTGATATTGCCGCGCGAGCGCCTCTTCCGGAGACTTCGCTTTGCCGGCGGTTTGCGTGTTGCCTTCCATCTCATCCAGCGCGGCGCCGGCGCAGAAGCCGTTCGTTTTGCCGCTGGTGATGACGAGGCCGGTGATCGCCGCATCGCTCGCCACTTTCTCCGCCACCGCAACAAGATCGGCGATGGCCGAGCCGGTGAGCACGTTCATCGTGCGTCCGGGCACATCCCAAAAGATGGTGACGATCCCGTCGGCATCCTGATCCCACTTGAAGTTCTTCAAATCCATAAGTCGTCTCCTCTAATTCTTTTCCTCCCCCGCCAGTGCGGGGGAGGTGGATGGCGACGCGGCAGCGGCGCCAGACGGAGGGGGCACGAGACTAAAGATCATTTCGCACACGCCATCCAAATTTCTGTACACGTCCTCATTCTCGATCCGGATCACACGCCAGCCGCGCTGCTGCATGAAAGCGTCGCGCTGAATGTCATGTGTGTGACCTTTCTCCGTGTGATGCGTTGAGCCGTCCAATTCCAGAACCAGGCGTCCCGATACCCAGGCAAAGTCGGCGATGTAGGGACCGATAGGATGCTGTCGGCGGAAACGCGCGCCATGCAGTTCCTTCCGGCGCAATCGCGACCACAAGATGATTTCGGCGTCCGTCATGTTAAGCCGAAGTTCCCTTGCGAACGGTCGCGATTTCTTTTCGCTCTCCCTCACGCGCCCCCTCCACCGCTTCGCGGTCCCCCTCCCCCGCAAAGCGGGGGAGGAAAACCAGAATCAGACCCGTTCGATGATCGTTGCTGTGCCCATGCCGGCGCCGACGCAGAGGGTGACGAGCGCGGTGGAAAGATCGCGGCGTTCCATCTCGTCGAGCACGGTGCCCAGGATCATCGCGCCGGTGGCGCCGAGCGGATGGCCCATGGCGATGGCGCCGCCGTTGACGTTGGTCTTCTCGTGCGGAATGTCGAGCACTTTCATGAAGCGCAGCACGACGGAGGCGAACGCCTCGTTGAGTTCGAAGAGATCGATGTCCTTCGTCGTCATGCCGGCGCGCTTGAGCACCTTTTCCGTCACCAGCGCGGGGCCGGTGAGCATGATGCAGGGCTCGGAGCCGATGGAGGCGAACGCGCGGATGCGCGCGCGCGGCTTCAGGCCCTGCGCGCTGCCCGCTTCCTTGGTGCCCATGAGCACGGCGGCCGCGCCATCGACGATACCGGACGAATTGCCCGCGTGATGGACGTGATTGATCGCCTCGACTTGCGGATAACGCTGCTGCGCCACGCTGTCGAAGCCCGCGAACGCGCCGATCTGCGCGAAAGACGGATTGAGCGAAGCGAGCGACTGCATTGACGCATCCGGGCGCATGTGCTCGTCGTGATCGAGCATGGTCTGGCCGATGATATCCTTCACCGGCGTCACGGATTTCTTGAAGTAGCCGTTCTTCCACGCATTCGCCGCGCGCTTCTGGCTTTCCACCGCATACGCATCCACGTCATCGCGGGAAAAACCATCCAGCGTGGCGATGAGATCGGCGCCGATGCCTTGCGGCGTGAAATAGGATTTGATCGCGATGGCGGGATCGGTCGCCCATGCGCCGCCCGACGCACCCATGCCGACGCGGCTCATGCTTTCGACGCCGCCGCCGATGGTGAGATCGGACTGGCCGCTCATCACCTGACCCGCCGCCATGTTGCAGGCTTCGAGACCCGACGCGCAGAAGCGGTTGATCTGCACGCCGGCGACACTGTCGGCGTAATCCGCATCCAGCACCGCGATGCGCGCGATGTTCGAGCCCTGCTCGCCCACGGGATCGACGCAGCCGAACACAACGTCATCCACCTTGGAGGTGTCGAGGTTGTTGCGGTCGCGGATGTTGCGCAGCACCTGCGCACCCAATTCGAGCGCCGTCACTTCGTGCAGCGCGCCGTCTTTCTTGCCTTTGCCGCGCGGCGTGCGCACGGTGTCGTAGATGAAACAATCGGTCATGGCGTTTCTCCTTCAGGTCTTCGTTCCGTTCCGCGCTTTGAGGCGCGCAGATAGATTCCCTCCCCCGTTTACGGGGGAGGAAACTCTATCCGCTGGTAGAATTCTCACTCCCCCGCCGGCATCACCGAATAGCCGCTCATCTTGGGGCGCGGCTGCGGGTGGGTGAGTTGCTTGTGTTCGTCGAGCCAGTTGTCGGCGCGCGTCACCGCGAGCTTAAGTTCGGCGACGGACTCGTCGATGTCCTTCTTCTGCTTTTCGAGGATCGCGATGCGCTCGACGAATTTCTTGCGCGAGTATTCGAGCTGCGCCGCGCCCTGATCTTCCGCATTGTAGAGATCGAGGATTTCGCGAATCTCGGCCAGTGAGAATCCAACGCGGCGTCCGCGCAGAATGAGCGTGAGCCGCGCGCGGTCGCGGCCATGATAGATGCGCGCCTGCCCGCGCCGCTCGGGCGATAGCAAGCCTTCGTCTTCATAATGGCGCAGCGTCCGCGAGGTGACGCTGAGTTCCTTGGTCAGTTGCCTGATGGTGAATGTGCGAGTCATGTTTTTTGCCCCAGGGCCGGAATTTTGCCCCGCCTTCAATAGTTGCTTGCCAAGAGTCCTACTCTCCCGTTTACGTTCACGTCAAGGAATGAAAAAAACGAGAAAATGCCGGCTTTTGCAGTTGCCGGCGCTCCGGTGCACTCGGCAACGCCCTCACATTTGAGGGTCGCCTTGACGAACGCGCGACGCAAAAATGGCCGGGATTTCTCCCGGCCATTTGGCATGCGACTAAAGGGGCGTCAGGCGGCGGCGCGAACCGGGCGGCTTTCCTTGGCCAGATTGGCGGCCGCGAAATCCCAGTTCAGCAGCTTCTTCAGCACCGTTTCGAGATATCGGGGGCGCTCGTTCTGATAATCGAGATAATAAGCGTGCTCCCACACATCGACGGTGAGCAGGCAATTCACGCTCTTGGCCATCGGATTTTCGGCGTTGGCCGTCTTCTTCACCGCGAGCTTGCCGTTTTCCGACACGATCCACGCCCAGCCGGAGCCGAATTGCGTCTTGCCCGCTTCGGCCAGTTCCTTGATCAGGGCATCCTCGCCGCCGAACGCTTCGACCGCCGCCTTGAGATCGCCTGCCGGCCGGGTGGCTTTCGGCGAAAGGCTGCGCCAGTAGAAATCGTGGTTCCACACTTGGCCGGCGTTGTTGAAGATCTTCTTGTCCTTGGCATCGTCCTTGCCATGCGTGGCGCGCACAATCTCCTCGAGCTTCATCTCGGCGTAGCGCGTGCCTTCGACGAGCCCGTTGAGCGCCTTCACATAGGCGGCGTGATGCTTGTGGTAGTGGAAGCTGATGGTTTTTTCGCTGATCGTGGGTGCAAGCGCATCGTCAGGATACGGCAGAGGGGAAAGCGTGAACGGGTCAGCCATTGGGGGAAACTCCTTTAAGAGTGAAGCGCGACGTGCATCGCACACCAATTTCAACCCGTAAAGGATCGACGCGCTTTTTCAGCAGCTGGCTTGGCGACGCACGCCAAAGAGGAAATGAGTGGGCGGAGCGATCGTTCCGGTGGCCGCTCAACTTTCAAAAAATGTCATGACCCGATTTAACCGGGCGATGACAAATTTTGGGGTTACTGCGTCAGCAGCCCTTCCTTCTTCGCCCACTCATAGCCACGGTCGAGGCCGCGTTCGAAGCGGTCGAACATTTCGTCGATTTCGCTTTCGCTGATGATCAGCGGCGGGCAGAAGGCGAGACGGTCGCTCATCAGGGGGCGCGAGATGATGCCCTCTTCCTGCGCCAAGCCGAACACCGTGGCCGCCACCGCCTTCGTCGGATCGAATCCGGCTTTGGTCTTCTTGTTGGCAACTAGCTCGATGGCGCCGATCAGGCCCACGCTCACGGCGTCGCCGACGAAGGGATGCTCGGCAAGCTTGGCGATGCGCTGGGCGAAACGCGGCGCCACGCGTCTTACATGACCCACGATGTCGCGCTGCTGGTAGATTTCGATGGTCTTCAGCGCCACCGCCGCGGCAACCGGATGGCCGGTATAAGTGTAGCCGTGGCCGAAGGTGCCGATCTTGCCCGACTCCTGCTCGATGATGTCGCTCATCTGCGGCGAGATCATCACCGCGGAGATCGGCAGATAGGCCGATGACAGCGCCTTGGCCACCGTCATCGTCTCCGGCTGGAATTTGTACGTCTCGCAGCCGAACATGTTCCCGGTGCGCCCGAAGCCGGTGATCACCTCGTCGTCGATCAGCGCGATGTCGTGTTTCGCCAGCACGCGCCCGATGGCAGCAAAATAGCCCTTCGGCGGCAGGATCACGCCGCCTGCGCCCATGATGGGCTCGGCGATCATCGCGGCGATGGTGTCGGCGCCTTCGCGCTCGATCAGCGCCTCGAGGTTGGTGGCCATGCGCGCGGAGAATTGTTCCTCGCTCTCGCCCGCCTCGGCGTCTCTATAATAATTCGGGCAATCGGCGAACTTCACGAAGTCCAGCGGCAGATCCCAGCTGCGATGATTGCCTGGCAGCCCCGTGAGGCTCGCCGCCACGATGGTCACGCCGTGATAGGCTTTGTTGCGGCTGATGATCTTTTTCTTTTTCGCCTTGCCGCGCGCGTTGTTGGCGTACCAGAACAGTTTGACCTGCGTGTCGTTGGCTTCCGAGCCGGAATTGGCGAAGAACACCTTGCCGACGGGAAACGGCGCGATCTCTTTCAATTTCTCCGCCAGCGCAATGGCGGGTTCGTGGCTCTTGCCGCCGAAGATGTGCCCGAAGGCCAGCTTGCGCATCTGCTCGGCCGCGACATCGGCCAGCACCGGTTCGCCCCAACCAAGCGCGGCGCACCACAGTCCGCTCATGCCTTCGATGTAATCCTTGCCGTGCTCGTCATAGACGAACACGCCATGGCCGCGCTCGATGATCATCGGCCCGGTTTCACGGAATTTCATCAGGTTGGTGTAAGGATGCAGAACGCTTTCCACATCGCGTGTCTGTGCATTCGAGAGCGTCATGGCAGGCTCCGTTCGGACTGGCACTTCTATAGCAGAGCCGCGAGCGCCTGGTAGCGCTCGAACTGCGAACAATCAGCGCGCGAGGAACGCCCGCAGCACGCGCTCGGCTGCCTCGGGCTGGTCGCGATGCACGCCGTGGCCCGCGCCCTCGAACAGTTCATAGCGCCCAACGTCCGCCGGCAAAGCGGCCGCGATCTCTTCGGAACAGATCGGCGGCGTGATCGGATCGTAGGTGCCTGCCATGACCAGCGTGGGACAGACAATGCGCGCAAGACCCGGCCGCAAATCCATGCTGCGCATCTCGCCGAGCGAGAAATGGCGCGTCACATCGGGCCGCAGAATCGCGCGCGTGCGGGCGGCGGCGAGCTCCTGCGCATTCGCGCCGGGCGGATTGTAAAGCGGCGAGCACACCCGCAGATAATCGGCGAAGGCGGACTCGTCGCCCGTTTTCCAGAACTGCTCGGCCACCTTGCGCGCCTCGGGGCCGCCGCGCGCCTCCATGATGGCGAAAGTCTTGTCCAGATGCAGGCGTGCCGCCGTCGAGGACAGGATCAGCCCGGCGGGATGGGCGGGATGACGCGCGGCATAGGCCATCGCCACCATGCCGCCGAACGAATTGCCGTAGACGACCGGCTTGTCGATGCCGAGCGCGTCGCACAAGCCTTTCACGTCGTCAGCCCATTGCGCCAGCGTCCAGGTCGCCGGCTCGCCGCTCGAGCGGCCGTTGCCGCGATGGTCGTAGTAGAGCACCTGGTGGGTATCGGCGAAGCGGTCGAAATAAGGGCGCAACGTGGCGTGGTCGAAGCCCGGCCCGCCATGCATGACGATCAGCGTGGGCTTTTGCGTCATGCGCGCGCCATCGACTTTCAGCCCGGTGCCGGCGGTGTCGAAGAACAGCCGCGCGCCGTGGACATCAACGAACATGGGAAACCTCCATCGCGATCTTCACCGGGGCACTCTCGCGCATGAAAAACATTGCCAGCGTGCCCGCGGCGGTGGCGGCGAACAGGTACCAGGCGGGCGCCAGCGGGCTGCCCGTCGCCTTGATCAGCCAGGTGACGACGAGCTGCGTTGTGCCGCCGAACAGCGAAACCGTCGCGGCATAGACGATCGCGAAGGTGCTGCCGCGTATGCGCTTGGGCAGACTTTCGCTGAAGGCCGGGTAAAAAGCACCGATGCCCAGAGCGCCGACGAGCGAAAGGACGGCGGTCCCGGCGAGAAGCGCCAAGGCGCTGTGCGCCGCGACCATCCAGGTGAACACCGGCACGACGAGCACCAGGAACAGGACGTTCGGCAATACCATGACCCAGCGCCGGCCGTAGCGATCCGACAGCCAGCCGCCCAAAAGCACGGCGAAGATGCCCACGCCATTGTTGACCACCGTCGCCCCAAAGGCAGTGACCGGATCGAGATGCAGTGTGTTCTCCGCATAGGTCGTCAGATAGTTGGTGACATAGGTGCCGACGGTCGCACCCACGATGACCAGGAGACTCAGCACGATGAGCCGGCCATGCGCGTGCAGGATCTCGCCGAGGCTGCCGGTTCTGCTCTGCGCGACGGCGTTCTCTTCGGCGCGGTGCAGCGTTTCGGGAAGCGCGCGGCGGATCATGAGGCCGAAGGGCAGCGTGACGGCACCGATCAGGAAAGCGATGCGCCAGCCATAGGCGTCCAGGCCCGAGGGCGTCAGCGTTTCCGACAGCAGCATGCCCACCACGCCGGCGAATGTGCCCGCGATGCCCTGGCTTGCGCCCTGCCAGTTGACGATGAGGCCGCGCCGCAGCGGTTTGGCCGCTTCCAGCAGATAGGCGGTGTTGGGGCCGACTTCGCCGCCGAGCGAGAAGCCCTGGACCATGCGCGCCAGCACCGCAAGGATCGGGGCCGCGATGCCGATCGTCGCGTAAGATGGAATGAGCGCGATGGTGACGATGGCGATGCCCATCAGCGTGAAGGACAACATCATCGCGGGCCGGCGGCCGACACGGTCCGAATAGATGCCGATCACGACCGCGCCGAGCGGACGCGTGGCGAACCCCGCGCCGAATGCGGCAAGCGAAAGCATCAGGCTGGCAAAGGCGCTGTGCGAGGGAAAGAAGGCGTGGCCGATCTGAATGGCGAAGAAGGCGTAGGTGATGAAGTCGTAGAATTCGAGCGCGTTGCCCACGGTGGCGGCCGCGATGTGGCGGCGCAGAAGAGGCGGCGGCGAAGCCGGCGCGATGCTGTCGGACATGTCTTTCCCCCGGCGCGATGGCCGACGCTAGCGACTCCACGAAGGCGTGCGAAGGAACATTTTTGACTTCTATTCCGCAGGCAATGTCGCGGCGCGTCCGGTGAGGCGGAACCAGATCAGCACGCCCACGCCAAGCACCATCCAGCTCAGGCCCACGATCTTGGCGTCGATGTCGGTGTTGAGCAGCACATAGGCGATGATGGCAAAGCCGATCGCCGGCGCCACGAGATAGCGCAACAGATTGCGGCTCTTTCCGCGCACGACGAAATGCGAAACCACCGCGGCATGCACCAGCAAAAAGCCGGTGAGCGCGCCGAAGCTGACAATGGAGGTAAGCAGCTCCAGCTTGTCGGCCATGAACACGCCGCAGACCAGCGTGACAGCCGACACGAGGAACAGCGCATTCGCCGGCACCTTCGTTGTGGGATGCACGGCAGCGAGCGGCGCGGGCAGTTTGCGATCGCGCGCCATGCCGTAGATGAGCCGCGCCGTAGCGCCCTGTGCCGCGAGCGCGCAGGCAAGCGACGAGAGAGCGGCGCCGGGAATCGCGGTGGCGAATTTCAGCCACGGGCCGCCCAGCATGTTCGAGATGTCGTACAACGCGCCGTCTGTGTGCGGGCCCGGCGGAAAGCTCGTCTGCCCCAACGCAAACAGCGAAACCATGTAGGTCTGCGCCATGAACAGGAACGCGCACATGCACAGCGACAGCAGCGTCGCGATGCCGACGGTTTTCTTTCCGCCTACCACTTCTTCCGAGAGAGTGGAGATCGCGTCGAAGCCGAGGAAGCTGAGCACGGCGAGCGACAGCGCGCCGAAGACAAGATGCGGCGTCAGCTCCTTGGGATTGTAGAAGGGCAGAAGCGACCAGTGCGCGCCGCCGATGTGATGCTGCACGCCCCAGACGCAAAAGCCGACGAGGATGGCGAGTACGATGGATTGCAGGCCGAGCAAGACGAAGTTGATCCGCGCGGTGAAATCGACGCCGAAATAGTTCACGGCGGTCGCGAAGCCGAGCATCACGACGATCCAAACCGGGCGGGGGATCTCGGGCACCAACGCGGCGAACGCGATGGCCGCCACGACATAGCAAAGCGTCGGCACGATGATGTAATCCAGCAGGATCGCCCAGCCGGCGATGAACCCCGCTTCGGGAGCAATGCCGCGCCCGGCAAAAGCGTAAGCCGAACCGGCCACGGGAAAGGCCTCGCTCAACGCCTGATAGCTCATCGCGGTGAACAGCATCGCGACAAGGCCCACGAGATAGATGAGCGGTACCATGCCATGCGCCGCGTTGAACACGACGCCGTACACGCCGAACGGCGCCGCGGGCACGATGAGCACCAGGCCATAAATCAGCAGATCGCGCAGCGTGAGCGCGCGCTTCAATTCCTGCTTGTAGCCGAATTGTTCGATCGAGGCGGCGACCGGTTCGTCAGCCAGACTCATAATGCCCCACGCCCTTGCCCGGTACGCATTTGGGGCGAGATCGGGGCCAGATGCAATGGGCGTTTGCCTAGGCGCGCTTGGGGATCGGCGTCATGGTCGAGCTGGATTTGGCCGGAACGTCGCCGGCCTCGTTCAACAGCCCGCCTTCGACGCGACAGCGGATTGCCCTGGTCGGATTGCGGCATCACGACAACGCGCCATCACGACATAGCCATCGGTTGAGTGCGAAATCGCAACAATGTACATTTTTGATCGAAGGATATTGCCTTGAGACAAGACGAAATTGCGCGGCTGCAAAGGTGGAATGTGGGCCAGCGCGTCCCCCCGCCCGTTTTTGCGCGCATGGTCTCGCACCCGCAATTCGGCAACGCGGCGCGGGCCATCGCGGCGAACATGCTGAGCGCGCGCGAGCACGACAAGGCACTGGATGGCATCTTCAAGGACGCCGGGCGCTATCTCGCCGCGATGTGGGCGATGTATCTGCATGCTTCCGGCGGGCTGACCTTGCCGCGGCTGAAGCAGATCAGCACGCAATCGGGCTATCTCAGCCCCGGCCGTGCGCGCGCGTTGCTGCTCTACATGCGCCATCTGGACTATGTCGCGCCGGTGTCGGGCCGCAAGCGCGCGGAGCCGGCGCGCTATGTGCCGACGCCGAGCTTCACGCGCGCCTGGCGCAAGCATCTGCGCGCGGCATTCGAGGCGGCGCAGATCATAGAGCCCGGCGTGGCCGCGGTGCTGGAGCGGCTGGACGAGCCGGCGATCCTGGAATCGCTTTCGCGCGGCCGCAGCGAGGATCTGCTCGCCTCGGCGCGCGATTCCGACCAGAGCAACCCTTTTCTGCGAGTCTTCTTGCATCGCCATGCCGGCATGCAGATCGTCTGGACGTTGCTTCTGGCGGACAACGTATTTCCGCCGCGAAATCCGCTGCCGATTTCCATCGCGGGCCTGGCGCGCCGCTTCGACGTCTCGCGCATCCATTTGCGCCGGCTGTTTGACGATGCCGCGCGCGAACGCCTGCTGACGCTCGACACCGACGGACGCGTCACGCTGAGCGAACCGATGCGCGCCATGCTGGAATTCCTCTACGCCATCCAGTTGATCCGGCTTTTGGGGGCGGCGGCGCAGACATTGGCCGAGATGGAAACCCCGCCGCCGAAGCGCCTGGCCGCCGCGGTAGCGTGATCAGCGTTGCTTGAGTTCGGCTTTCTCGGCTGGCGTGAGATCGAGCCCCGACGCAAGCGCAAACTGCTTCTTCGCGCCCACTTTGTCGCCGGACCAGTAGAGCGCCTCGCCCCATTTCAGATGCAGGCGTCCCCAGTTGGGTGCGTATTTGTTGGCTTCTTCGAACTTCGCCAGCGCCAGATCGGAGCGGTTCTTGGCGACGAGCGCCTCGCCCCACATCTCAAGCGGATCGGCGAAGTGCGGCCCTTTCTCGTTTGCGGTCTGGAATTTCGCCATTGCACCGTCGACATCGCCTTTCGCCAGCAGCATCGCGCCCCAATCGGCATAAGCGAACGGGATCGACGGCGCGTGGCGCACGGCTTGCGCGAACCATTGCGCCGCGCCGCTCCGGTTCTTCGCCAGCGCCTCGATGCTACCACGCGTGCGCAGGCAGTCGTAGCAAGTGGGTGATGTGGTCGCGATTGCGGCGCGCGCGCCCGCGACATCGCCAAGATGCGCGAGGGACAGCGCGATTTGCGGTTCGACATGCGCTTTCTCGAAATAAAGCGGCAAGCGCACCAGCGACGCAAATCCACTGTGATGCAACACTATGGCAGCGCGGAATGCCTTTGCGTCGGCAAGCGCAGCACTCCAATCCTGCGCGGCGGCGTCGGAGGCGTAGCGCGCGGAATATTCGACAGTCGGTGCTGCGCCTCCCGCCGCGGTGGCACGCGCGATCAAAACGCGGCTTTGGGCAACATCATGCGCCTGTGCTGCGTATTCGGCATGATGGAAGGCCAGCATCGAAACGGTGCAATAGTCGCAGGCCGTCGCTGCGGCAGCGGTGTAGTCCCCCAGTTCGCGATCGCGATTGAGATTTGCTTCCGCCTGCACCGCCGCAAAGCCGCGCCCCCGCTCAAGAGAGGGATCGTCATCTTCCCGGAAATTAGGAAGCAAGTTGGCTTGCCGCAAAACTTCCTCGTCATGTCCGAGGACAAGAGAAAACCGCATGATGGCGAGATGCGCGATGGCGGTTTTCGGGTCGACCGCTTCGGAGATATTTCCACGCGCAAGGACAAGCGCTGCGTCGTTCGTCGTCATGGCGGTGAGTTCGGCCCAAACTGAATAAGCGTCGCTCATATCGGACGCGCTCTTCGCCGTCTGCGCATTGCGCGCTGCCGCCGCATAAGCTTCCGCGCCACGCCCCGTATCGAAGAGATAGAGAACATAATTGATTGGATCGACGGCCGAGAAAACCTGTTCGGCGGCCTGCTGCTCCAGTTTGTCGAGATCGCTGGCGGCGCCTTCGCGCACGATCGCATCGTCGCCATCGAGCGTAACGGTGAGCGCGATAGGGCCGTTTGGAAGCTGACGCAGATTGCCACTCACATGGCGCTCATGGCCGAGCCAGCTTTTCAGATAGCGCCATGCCTGCGCGACAGAGACGCCGGTATCGGGAATCTCGACCTTCACATCCTCGTTGCGATTGGCCTGCACATCTTTCGCCTGTTTGAGCGAATGCATGCTGGCGAGGTCGCGGATAGTGGCGATCTTCGCGGTGACATCGCCCGCCACCACATCGCCGCCGACGCCTGCTGTGGCGAATTGCGGCGGCACCGAGAACGCATCGACCACCAGCCCGTCGGCCCGGCTCGCGTTCCACAGCGCCGCCGCAATGCCCACGACAATCAGCGCGCCGACCAGCACCAGCATGATCTGCATCGCGCCGCGCATCTGATCGTTGAAGCGGCGCCAGCGCAGGTGCGAGACTTCGAACTCGTCTTCCTTGCGCAGATTGTCGATCTGCAGATCGGTGAGCACGATCTCGCGGTCGAGCAGCGCATCCACGCGCGGATTGTCCGACACGGTGCCGAGAGTCGCCGCCAGCAACGCGTTGACATTGTTGCCGCCGCGACCGGCCCGCTCGTCGCTGCCGTCAGACATGCCTTCACGCCTCCGACGGGTTTGGCAGCGGCTTCGCCTGCCGCAGACGAACAGACCAATAAGCAAGAAGCGCGACGATGACAGCGCCCGCGGTCCAGACAAGCAGATCTGCTTCCGACACCGCGATGAGCACCACGCTGAACAGCGCGGCGGCGACGCCTAGCGCGCGCGCCCACATCCGGCTCCCGCGCGACAGCGCACCACTCAGGCGCAGCAACGCGAGGCTCGCCGCGCCATAGGCCAACATGCTCAACACCACCGCAACATTGGTGACGACGGTGAATTGCCGCGCGATCGTCGGGCTGGCCGAAAGGATGGTCACGAGACTCGCCAATACGCCCGTGAGGAGCAGATTCGACGTGGACACGCGGTGGGACGACTGCGCCGGCGAAGCCCTGCGCATGTAGCCGAGCACAGATTCGCATTCCGCTGTTTCGACCGTTGCCAGCGTCGTGGCGCCCAGCGTGCCGGCTGCCTTGATCATGGCGCACAGCGCAACGACAGCCGCGACGGACGCGCCCAGCATGGGCACGACGGCATCGGCAAACGGCGCGGACGATTTGGCGAGCGCCGCGGCGGGCAGAATTCCCATGATCGCCGCGCTGGCCGCGATATAGATGACGGCGGCGACGGCAAGTCCGCCGAGCGTTGCAATCGGCACGTTGCGCGCAGGATCGCGCACCCGCTTTGAAATCACAATGGCGCCTTCGAAGCCGAGGAACGCCCAGAACACCACCACCGTGGTGCGCGGCACCACGGCGAAAAAGCTTTCGCCGGTCACGTTCCACGAAGCGGCGAAGGTCGCGGCATGGAAATAGAACCACCCTCCGATGGCGACGAGAAGCACCGGCGCGAGGCCAATCGGAAGTATCCAGCTTTGCGTCCACGCCACGAAGCGCGGGCCGACCATGTTGGCGCCCACTAGCAGCCAGATGATCGCAATGGTGGCGATCGTCGTGCCGGGCGGCTTGGCGACGGTTGGGACGAACACGCTAAGGTAGCCCGTCACCGCGAGCGCGACAGCGACCATGCCGACCAGGCAGCTTGCCCAATAAAGCGCGCCCACCACGAAGCCGGCGCAAGGTCCGAAGGCATCGCGGATATAAGAGAACAGACCCTGCGTGCCGGGGTTGATGACGGCGAGCCAGCAGAACACGCCGCCGATTAGCCCGGCGCCGAGCATCGCCGCCACCCAGGAGAAAATGGAGATCGATCCGACCGCGCCGAGACTCGCCGGCAGCAGAAAGACACCGGAGCCGATCATCGCCGTCGCGACGATCATCATGGCCAGAACAGGCCCAAGCTTTTTGCGGTCGTCCGTCATCGTTGCCCCCATGGAAGGTTCAGGTGGAATTGCCGGTCAATTTCGCCAGCGCGGCTTTTTCGGCTGGCAAAAGATCAAGCGTCCGCGCGATGGCAAATTGCTTTTTCGCTTCGTCTTTCTGTCCGGCGTAGAACAACGCCTCGCCCCATTTCAGGTGCAGGCGGCCCCAGTTGGGCGCGTATTTATCCGCCTCCACGAATTTCGCGAGCGCGAGATCGGAGCGGTTCTTCGCCATCAACGCCTCGCCCCAGCCTTCCAGCGGATCGGCGAAGTGGGGCCCTTTCGCGTGGGCGAGGGTGAACTTCGCGATGGCCCCGTTGGTGTCGCCGCGTTCGA
>DASXFK010000008.1:0-35058 GCA_036489635.1 Rhizomicrobium sp.
TCTGTCGATTTCCGATAGGAACGCGCGTTCGATGCCGCGCACGTGCGCCAGCATCTTCGCGACGGACAGGTTTTCGCGCGCCAGCCAATCCTGCACGGCGTTGAAGCGGTAGAGCGCCGACACATCGAACGTCGCGCCGAGAAAGCGGCTGCCGTCACTCGCGTAAGGTACGCCACTGCCGCCGCCTTCGAGCGCGGAGAAGCCAGCATACCATCCAGTGTCGCGCGGGCGCACGCCATAGTCCGGCGGCGCATGGAGGAAACATGCGCCTTCGCCCGCCATCGCGTATTTGTAGCCGCCGGCGAGATAGAAGCAGCGGTTCGCCAGCGCGGAGAAATCCACCGGCACCGCCATGAAGGCGTGATAGCCGTCGATCACGATGAAGGTTTCGCGCGACGGCACAGCTTTCACGATGCGCGTGAGATCGGCAACCTTATATCCGCTATCGAAGAAAACGTGGCTGAGGAAAACGAGATCGTATCCGTCTTTTGCCGCTTCGGCCGCGAAGCGCGCCGCGAATGTGTCGAAAGGTTCTGTCGCCACGCGCGTGACCCTGACCAGCCCATCTTCTTCCAACCGCGCGATCTGGCGCGAGAAGCTCATGAATTCGGACGAGGTGGTGAGGATGCGCGGTTTCGCGGGCAGGCAGGACAAAAGCCGCAGCACGAACGAATGCGTGTTCGGTCCGAAGGCGATGCTCGATGGATCGGCCAGCGCGAGCTGTCGCGCGATATGCGTCTGCGCGGCGGGAATAATTTCGCCGAAGATGTGATCCCATTTGCGGTCCAGCAGCCGTGCCGCATCGCGCCAGGCCTGTTCCTGCGCGGCGAGTGTCACGTCCGGCCACGGGTGATGACTATGCGCCGCGAAATGCAGCGGCGCGCCGCCGCGTCCGATGCTGTGCTCGAAGCCTTTCATTGCGGCGAGACGGGGCCGTTCTTGATGTCCCAATCGTTCAGGTGCTCCGCCTTCCACGTCATCGCGCGGAAGATGCGGCTGCGGCCCGAGGGGTGATCGTAGAACACGAACTCCTCCCACGGCGAAGGATCGAGCTTGCGGTAGTTGCTCAGCTTCAGCGTCACCGTGGCGAAGCCGTCCGGCTGGCGCGCGACGTTGAGGCCGAAGGCGTCGGCCTGCGCCTCGATGGTGCGCACGATGGTGTTGGTCACGGGCGTCGCCAGCAGCATGAACACGCTGAACAGCGCCATCACCAGCGGGAAGCCGGCAGGGTCGTCGATGGTGCGCACATCCCAATTGCCGCCGAAGATGCCGGTCAGCACGCGGAAGGCGAAATTCACGAAGGCGAACCCGACCAGCACCACCAGCCCCAGCCAGGTGAGCAGGATGGCACTGTGATCCAGAACGTAATGACCCATCTCGTGGCCCAGCACGGCCTCGATCTCTCGCGCGTTGCTTTCGTCGATCAGATTGTCGTTGAGCGAGATCCGCGTGGTGCCGATAAAGCCGGAGACGTTGGCGGAAATGCGCTTGGACTGCTTGGAGGCATCGAACTCATAGACGTTATCGGCCGGAATCTCGTTGGCGCGGGCCAGCGACAGGATTTCCTGCTTCACCGGACCGTCCTTCAGCGCATAATAGTGATTGAACGCGGGCGCGATGAACACCGGCTCTACGATCAACCCGACGCCCATGAAGAACACCGCCACCACGGCGCCCCACAGCCACCAGAAGCGCGGCGTGCCACGCACCACCGCATAGATGATCGTGGCGACGATCACGGTGGCCACGATCTCGAAACCGAAGCCGATGGCGAAATCGCCGAGCCATTGCGCGAAGTCCTGGTTGGACAGCCCGTAGGCATGTTCGCGGAAGAAATCCTCGTACAGCGTCAGCGGGAAGGTGAGGGCGGTGGCCACCACGGTATAGACCGCGATGTAGATCGGCACCTGCCAGAAGCGCGAACGGGTGATCCCCGCGGCCCAGTTGCGAATCCCCGACGAGATGTGCAGCCACAGCACGATCGCGGCCACCGCCAGCGCGTACAGCGTGTTCACGAGGATGAGCCAGTAGCCGCCTTCGAAATAGGCGTCGGATCGGGCGCGCGCCGGACCGCTGACGCTCGCCAGATAGGCGTTGGTCGCTTTCAGCGCGTTGAATGCCGCCGGTGCGTGCGCCGTTGCAAGGGGCGCCAAGGGCTGCACCGTGACGCTGTGTGTCGGCGCCGCCGCGGGCGTGGCTTGCGCCAAAGCGGGGACACAGAACAGCAGCATGACGGCCGCAACCGCGGCCCCGATCCCCAGGCGCATCCGTCCCTCCGGTCTGTGTTGGCGCGCAGCCTAACAGATTGGCACGCGCCGTCACACAACCGGCGCGATCAGCTCGCGGTAGAGCGCGATGGTGTCGGCGCACATGCGGTCCACCGTGTAGCGGGCCGCGATATGCGCGCGGCCCTTGGCGCCCATCGCCGCGCGCACATCGGCACCGGCCGCGATGAGAGCGTTGAGTGCGTTGGCGAGCGCAAGCGCATTTCCCGGCGCCACGAGGAGGCCGGAGGCGTTGGGCAACACCGTTTCGCGCGCGCCGCCATGATCGGTGGCGATGACGGGCCGTCCCATTGCCGCGCCTTCCGCGGCCACGCGGCCGAACGCTTCGGGATCGGTCGAGGCCGAGACCACGATATCCGCGGCAAGATAGGCCGCCGCCATGTCGCCGACATGATCGGCGAGCACGATGCGTCCCTCAAGACCGTTCGCGGCGATGGCGGCGCGCAATTCCGCTTTGTAGTCGCGTCGTCCTTGCGCGTCGCCGATCAGCACCGCGCGCAACAAGCTCGCCTGGTTCTGCCGCGCCAGTTGCGCCATCGCGTCGATCAGGACGCGTTGGCCTTTCCATCTTGTCAGTCGCCCCGGCAGCAGCACGACAAGCTCGTCGGGCTGCGCGGCCCAATCCTGCCGCAGTCTGGCCACGCGCTCGGGCGCAACCGCGGCGGGATCGAACACCGCAAGATCGACGCCGCGCGGGATGACCACGATGCGCGCGCGCGCGCCGCGATATTCGCGCGCGATATGTTCGGCGGTCCATTGCGAATTGGCGATCGCCGCTTTGCCGCGCACCATCACCGAATTGTAAAATCGCTTCACCCCGTTCGAGGCGTTGTAGAAGCCGTGATAGGTCGTGACGAACGGCACGCCCGTCATCCGTGCCGCGATCAAGGCGCTCCACGCCGGCGCGCGCGAGCGGGCATGGACAATCGCCGCGCGGTGCTGCCGCACGAGGCGCGCCAGGTGCAAGGCATTGGCGATCATCACATGCGGCGCCTTGGACGCCAGCGGAAGGCGCAGCAGCTTGCCGCCGGCGGCGCTGAGATCGGGCTCCATGCGGCCGCCTTGCGAAGCCACCAGCGAACGCCATCCGATCTGCGACAACGCCGCGGTCATTTCCACCGTCGTGCGTTCCACGCCCCCCGCATCGAGCGCGGGCACGACCTGGAGGATGGCGATGTCTTTGTCGGTCACAGGCTGGCTTGCTTTCGCGGATGGGCTCGGGCTTCTTATCGCAATGCACAGAGCCCTTCCAATCCTGGCTGCAATTCTGCTTACCGCGCCCGCCGTGGCCGCGACCTCGCCGCTGGACGATCCGCAGCTTCAGGGCCGCGACCGCTACGAGCGCTGCATCACGCTCGCGCATCAGGCGCCGCAATCGGCCTTTGACGCCGCAGTGCAATGGCAGAACCAGGGCGGGCAGGCGGCGGCGATCCATTGTTCGGCAGTGGCGCTCGTCGCCATGCGGCGCTATGCCGAAGCCGCGTCGCGTCTGGATCGCCTGGCGCACGATCGCAGCGTGAGCAGCGGATTCCCGCGCGGCGATCTGCTCGATCAGGCGGGCAATGCGTGGCTGCTGGCGAACCAGCCGGCGAACGCGGTCGCCTCGTTCACCACGGCGCTGATTCTTGCGCCCGACGATCCCGATATTCTCGCCGACCGCGCCCGCGCCCGCGCCGCCAACCACGACTGGCACGGCGCCGAATCCGATCTCAACAATGCGATCGCGCGCGATGCGCGTCCCGAATTCTTTGTGCTGCGCGCCAGCGCGCGCCACGCGATGGGCAACAGGACTGGCGCGCGCGCCGATCTTGAGCGCGCCTTGCAATTGTCGCCGGGCGATCCGGAAGCCCTGGTCGAGCGCGGCGCGATGAAAGCCGAATCCGGCAATGCCAAAGGCGCGCTGGCGGACTGGAACGCGACCGTCGCCGCGGCGCCGTCGAGCGATGCGGCGCAGACCGCGCGGCAATATTTGCAGAACGCGACATCGGCGGCAAAGCGCTAGATTTGCGCGCCCTTAGGTGGACGCTGAAAGCTCGCGCGCATATTCCGTCAACACCCCGGCATCGGATTCCAGCCCGCGGTGCGCAGCCGTCAGCGCGGCGAATTCGGCTTCGCTGAGAAGTTTCGACAGCGCCCACACCGCCATCGCCCGCACCAGTGGCGAGGC
The DNA here is from genome assembly GCA_036489635.1 of Rhizomicrobium sp. Classification (GTDB taxonomy): domain Bacteria; phylum Pseudomonadota; class Alphaproteobacteria; order Micropepsales; family Micropepsaceae; genus Rhizomicrobium. Next base: position 4,453 of record DASXFK010000008.1, read on the forward strand.
ATCGTCCAGCAGCCGTTGCGCCTCTTTCGCCAGCCGCGCGTCGCCGGAATTGCCGATGGCGATGAGCACGTTGCGCACGAAGCGGTCGCGGCCGATGCGCTTGATCGGCGAGCCGCGGAACAGTTCGCGGAATTGCGCATCGTCGAGACGCGCCAACTCTTCCAAACGCGGCTGCGCCAGTTCGGTGCGCGCATGGAACCGCGCCTCGCGCGCCACGCTGGCGAACTTGTTCCACGGACAGGCGGCGAGACAGTCGTCGCAGCCATAGATGCGATTGCCCATCGCCTCGCGGAATTCGCTGCCGATGTGTCCTTTCTCTTCAATCGTGAGGTAAGAGATGCAACGTCGCGCGTCGATCCGGTAAGGCGCGGTGAAGGCGTTTGTCGGACAGGATTGCAGGCAGCGCGTGCAGGCGCCGCAACGATCGGACTCCGGCTCATCGGGCGCGATCGCCAGCGTGGTGAATACCGAACCCAGGAACAGCCACGATCCGTAATGCCGCGACACCAGATTGGTGTGCTTTCCCTGCCAGCCGATTCCGGCGGCCTGGGCCAGCGGCTTCTCCATCACCGGCGCGGTATCGACGAAGACCTTGACCTCGGCGCCGAATTCCTGCGCCATCCAGCCGCCCAGGCGCTTGAGCTTGGCCTTCATCACGTCGTGATAGTCGTCGTTCTGTGCATAGACGGAGATCGCGGCGCGATCGGTCGCGATGGGCGCATCGTGACAACCGTTTTTCGGTCCGTAATTGGTGCCGAGCATGATGACGGTTTTCGCGTCCGGCCACAGCACAGTCGGATCGGCGCGGCGGTCCGCGTTGCGCTCCATCCACGCCATCGAACCGTGATGGCCGTGCGCGAGATATGTGCGCAAAGCCTCTTGCGCCGCCGGCAAAGCGCGCGCCGCGGTGTAGCGCACGACGTCGAAACCTTCCTGCAGGGCTTGCGCGCGAATGGCGGTGCGCGCGTCAGTCGTCGAGTTCGGCATAGTGCGACACCGGCGGCTGGCCGGGCACCTTGTCGGCGAGCAGCGTGCGGAACGAAGGCCGCGACTTCATCTTTACGTACCATTCCGCCGCCAGCGGGAAATCGGCCCACGGCACTTCGCCGAAATAATCCAGCGCCGAGATGTGCGCCGCCATCGCCAGATCGCCGAGCGAACATTCGCGGGCGGCGAGATAGCCGTGCATCTCGGCGGTTTCGCCCAGCATCTTCAGCGCCTCGCGCAGCGCCTCGCGTCCGGCGCGGATGATTTCCATGTCGGGGGCGCGGCGCGCCGGCGAACCGGTGTAACGCTGCGAGGCTTTTTCGTAGACGATGCGGCGCGTGACGCCGTCCATGAACGGTCCCATCGACCAGTCGAGCAGACGGAACGCTTCGGCGCGCGCGCCCGCACCTTCCGGCACCAGCGAATTTTCCGGATAGCTGCCTTCGAGATGATCGACGATGGCCCACAATCCGGTCGCGCGCGTGCCGTCGAGATCGATGAACACGGGCAGGTGCGCGTGGGTGTCGTCCGGCGCGATGCCGTCGCAGGCCAGCCGCTTCTCGGAGATCAGCAGCCGCGCGAAACGCGACGGCGGCGAAAGCAGAAGATGGATGAGGCGTCGCATGATCGGCAATCTAGTGAAAGCAAGGACGCAATCCAGAGCGAGGATTGACGCGCAGGTGTGTTCCTCGTATGTTCCAGTCGCGTCGGCTGTTCGGATTTTGCAGAGGAATGGGGAATACCCCCAAGGCGATTTTCGCAAAACAAATCGGAACTTTTATCTAGGGGATGCGCGTGGCTGCCGTCCCTACCGCAAGATGTTGTGGTTCAGGGCTTGACGCACCAATCCAGCCCATCGCGCCGGACTTGGGCCATGCGCGCGAGGATGGCGCCGGTGCGGCGGGCCACATAAGGGCCGGGCGCCACAGCGTGCCACTTGTCGGGGTCGGGCAGCACCGCGGCCAGTCGCGCCGCTTGTGATCGGCTGAGCGCTGAAGCGGGCTCATGGAAATAGTCTTCGGCCGCGGCCTGGGCGCCAAAATTGCCGTTGCCGAGGTCCACGACGTTCACATAGGCCGTCAGGATCCGCTTCTTCGGCCACAGCGCTTCGAGCAGCACGGTGAGGTACGCCTCCACGCCTTTGCGCACCCAGCTTCGCACCGGCAGCAGGAACAGGCTGCGCGCCGTTTGCTGCGAGATCGTGCTGGCGCCGCGAAGGTGTTTGCGCGGATGGCGCTCGTGGCTTTCGATCGCGCTGTCGATGGAGCTCCAGTCGAAGCCGTGATGCGAACAGAAGCGCTGGTCCTCGGACGCGATGGCCGCCTGGCCGAGCCAGGGCGAAACGTCCGCGGACCACGCGTAATGAACCGGCTTGAGCATCGCCAGTTGCAGCAGCATCTGCGGCGTGCTGGGCAGCGGCACGAAGCGGAAGAAAAGGATCAGCAGGATCGGAAGCGGAACCAGCAGCGCGAAGATCGCGGCGCAGATGCGCCATATCCACGGCATCTTGGCATGCGTGCCGCGCGAATAGCGCTGCGCCGCGTCTTCGATCCCGCGCAAAGACCGGTCCTCGTCCATGCCGGCAGCATAATCGGTCGCAGACGGTATTTGCACTCGCTTAACCAAATTGCCCGATCATCGTCTTCGGCAGCCGGAGCATTTCGAATGCCGCAACAATCGCCGGTCGAGATGACGCAGAAGATGGCGCGCAACGCCATCCCGCTTGCGGACATCGGAAATCCCACCGTGCGCAAGGCGCTGGACGTCTGGGAACAGGCGCGCGGAACACGCATGATGCCCGCGCGCGCCGACATGACGCCGCGCGCTCTTTTGGGGGTCTTGAGCAACACGGCCATCCTGCGCGTCATAGACGGCGGCGCCGATTTCGAGTTCCGCATCGTCGGCGATCAGATCCGCGTGCAGCAGGGCGCGCCGCTACAGGGCAAACGCATGGGCGATGTGCAGGCGCTGCTTCCGGGCTATGGCGATCTGCTCGGACGCATCTATCGCAATGCCTATCAAGCGGCCGAGCCGCGGGCATTCCGTGGCGGCTATACGAGGCCGGCCGACAAACATCCCTTCTTCCACGAAGTCGTGATCATGCCCCTGGGCGATGACGGCGCGACGGTGGATCATCTGATCGTGGTGGCCGCGTAGGATTTGGTCGCGGCCGGTCTTGGAACGGGCCGCAAACACCTTACATCTGTGTGGGCCGGCATGGTTCGGCGCAGATTGGGGCGCGTGCGATGTTTCACGGATTCATCTTTCCCGTCATCTTCCTGGGATGGCTGTTCGGCCACGGAATCGGCTCGATCGTCGGGTTGCTGATTCTGATCTGGGTTCTCGGCCTGATCTTCCATCCCTGGCGCTGGGGCTATCACCCTTATTATTACCGCCGCTGGGGTTGGGGCATGCCTCCGCCCGCGCCGCCACCGGCCTCGTCCAGCGCGCGGTCGATCCTGGAAGAGCGCTACGCCAGGGGCGACATCGCCCGCGAAGAATATCTGCAGAAGAAACAGGATCTCGGCGGCGCGGCTTAGCTATTCCGCCGCCACGCGTTGCTCGCTGAGCGGGTGTTGCAAGCGCGAAAGCATTTCCTTGGGCACCACCTGCCAGAAGTTCGCCAGTTCCTCGTCCCAATGCGCCAGCACTTGCTGGGCGAAGACCGAGGCGGTCTCGCGGCCGTGCTCTTCGACCAGTCCGCGCAGGATGCTTTGCCAATGCGCGGTCTCGATGCGCTGATATACAACAGTGTCGCTGTTGAGGTGGTGTTCGAACAAGCCGTCGGCGTCGTAAACGAACGCCATTCCCCCCGTCATGCCGGCGGCGAAATTGTCGCCCACCGCGCCCAGAATCGCGGCCGTGCCTCCCGTCATGTATTCGCAGCCGTTCGAGCCGCAGCCCTCGACCACGGCGACGGCGCCGGAATTGCGCACGGCGAAGCGCTCGCCCGCTTGTCCGGCCGCGAACAGCTTGCCGGCCGTGGCGCCGTAAAGAACGGTGTTGCCGATGATGGTGTTGTCATGCGCGGTGAACTTCGCTGCGGTCGTCGGACGCAACACGACGGTGGCGCCCGAAAGCCCTTTGCCGACGTAATCGTTGGCGTCGCCGAACACTTCGATCTTCAATCCCTGCACCGCGAACGCGCCGAGCGATTGGCCGCAGGCGCCGCGAAGCCGCAAGGTGAGATGACCGGGCGGCAATCCCGTCATTCCCCATTTGCGCACGATGCGCGAGGAAATCCGCGCGCCGATGCTGCGCATGGTGTTGCGCACGTTGTAAGTGAGCTGCATCTTCTCGCCGCGTTCCAGGAAAGAGGCCGCGTCCTTCTCGATCTGCGCATCGAGCGTGTCGGGCACTTCGTTGCGGCCGGTGCGCGTCGAGGAACGCGGATAGCTGCCTGGATCGGCCTGCACCAGAAGCGGATTGAGATCCAGATCGTCGAGCTCTTCGGCGCCGCGGCTCATCTGGTAGAGCAAATCGGTGCGGCCGATGACGTCTTCCAGCCTGCGGATGCCCAGGCCGGCGAGGATGTCGCGCACTTCTTCGGCGATGAAGCTGAACAGGTTCACCACTTTTTCCGGCGAGCCGCCGAACTTCTCGCGCAGCCTGGGATCTTGCGTGCACACGCCGACGGGGCAGGTGTTGGAATGGCATTGGCGCACCATGATGCAACCCATCGCCACCAGCGACGCGGTGCCGATGCCGAACTCCTCCGCGCCCATCATGGCCGCCATCACCACGTCGCGCCCGGTGCGGATGCCGCCGTCGGTGCGCAAGGTCACGCGATGGCGCAGATTGTTGAGGGTGAGGATCTGGTTGGCTTCGGTCAGCCCCATCTCCCACGGCACGCCGGCATATTTGATGGAGCTTTGCGGGCTTGCGCCGGTGCCGCCATTGTGGCCGGAGATCAGGATCACGTCCGCCTTGGCCTTGGCGACACCGGCAGCGATCGTGCCGATGCCGGTCGCGGCCACCAGCTTCACGCAGACGCGAAGCTCGGGGTTGATCTGCTTCAGGTCGTAGATGAGCTGCGCCAAATCCTCGATGGAATAGATGTCGTGATGCGGCGGCGGCGAGATCAGCATCACGCCGGGCGTGGCGTGGCGCAGGCGCGCGATCGTCTCCGTCACCTTGAAGCCGGGAAGCTGGCCGCCTTCGCCCGGCTTGGCGCCTTGCGCGATCTTGATCTCGACCTCGCGGCACTGATTCAGATATTCCGCCGTCACGCCAAAACGCCCGCTCGCGATCTGCTTGATGGCGCTGTTGGGATTGTCACCGTTCGGCTTGGCGTGGAATCTGGCGGGGTCTTCGCCGCCTTCGCCGGAATCGGATTTCGCCCCGATGCGGTTCATCGCGATGTTGAGCGCTTCATGCGCTTCCGGCGACAAGGCGCCGAGGCTCATGCCGGGGGTGACGAAGCGTTTGCGGATTTCGGTGATCGACTCCACTTCCTCCAGCGCGATCGGAGCGGCGCCGGCGCGGATGTTCATCAGATGCCGCAAAGACACCGGCGGCAACGCCCATACGCCCGCGGAATACTTCCTGTAGGTCGTGTAGGAATCGTTCGTCACCGCGCTTTGCAGGGTGTGGATGAGCGTGGCTTCATGCGCGTGGGTTTCAGCCCCGACGCGCGATTTGTAGAAGCCCCCCAACGGCAACGTCTGCGCCTCGGCGTCATGGGCGCGCGCATGCAGCCGCGCCACTTTCTTGGCGATGCCGGACAGGCCGATGCCGGAGATGCGGCTGGACATGCCGGGAAAAATCTCCGCCACCATCGAGCGCGACAGGCCGACAGCCTCGAAATTGTAGGCGCCGCGATAGGATGAGATCACCGAGATGCCCATCTTGGACATGATCTTGAGCAGCCCCGCGTTCACCGTATCGAGATAGCGTTTCACGCAAGGGCCGAGCGGCAGTTTGCCGAACAGCCCGCGTGCGTGGCGGTCGGCGATGCATTCTTGCGCCAGATAGGCGTTCACCGTGGTGGCGCCGACACCGATCAGCGCCGCGAAATAATGCGTGTCGAAGCATTCCGCCGAGCGCACGTTGATCGAGGTGTATGTGCGCAGGCCCTCGCGCACGAGATGCGAATGCACCGCGCCCGTCGCCAGGATCATGGGGATCGCGGCAAAATCATGCGCCACGCGCTCGTCGGTCAGGATCAGGTGGTTATAGCCCTGCCGCACGGCGTCTTCCGCGTCGGAGCGCACCCGGTCCAGCGCCCGCGCCAGCGCGTGGTCGTCCTTGGGATTGCCTTCGTCCACGGGAAACACGCAATCCAGTTCGTAGAAGCGGCCTTCCAGATGATCCTTCATCCGCTCGTACATGCCGGTGGAGATCGCGGGGCTTTCGAGGACGAAGACTTCCGCCTGCTTTTCGTCCTGGTCCAGCACGTTGCCCAAATTGCGGAAACGCGTTTTCAGGCTCATCACGCGTTCTTCGCGCAGGGGATCGATCGGCGGATTGGTGACCTGACTGAAATTCTGCCGAAAGTAATGCGACAGCGGGCGGTATTGCTCCGACAGGATCGCAAGCGGCGTGTCATCGCCCATCGAGCCGACGGGTTCCTTGCCGTCCTCCACCATGGGATGAAGGATCAGCTCGATGTCCTCCATGGTCATGCCGGCTGCGATCTGGCGCCGGCGCAGGGTCTCGCGATCGAACATGCGCGGCTCGGGCCCCGGACCGATGATCGGCTCCAGCTCCACGATCTTGCGGGTCCATTTCTCATAAGGAAATTCGTGGGCGAGCTTGTCCTTGATCGCGCGGTCTTCGTAGAAACGGCCTTCGTCCAGATCGAGGGCCAGCATCTGCCCCGGGCCGACGCGGCCTTTGCGCACGACATGGCGTTCGTCGAGCACGATCAGCCCTGTTTCGGAGCCGACGAACAGAAGTCCGTCCTCGGTGACGGCATAACGCTGCGGGCGCAGGCCGTTGCGATCCATGCCGGCGATCACCCAGCGCCCGTCGGTGGCGGCGATGGCGGCCGGGCCGTCCCACGGCTCCATCACCGCATTGGCGTAGGAATACATCGCGCGATGCGCCTCCGGCATCGTGGAGGCCTTTTTCGACCACGCTTCGGGGATGAGCAGCGTCTTGGCGAGCGGCGCGCTGCGTCCCGCCCGCACCAGCACTTCGAACACGGCGTCGAGCGCCGCAGAATCCGATCCGCCGGGCTGGACGATGGGCTTGATGTCGTCGCCGGCCTCGCCGAACAGCGCCGACGCCATCTTGAACTCGTGGTTCTTCATCCAGTTGACGTTGCCCTTCAGCGTGTTGATCTCGCCATTGTGCGCGAGCATGCGGAAGGGCTGCGCCAGCCGCCAGGTCGGGAACGTGTTGGTGGAATAGCGCTGGTGGAAAATGGCGAAGGCGCTGACGAAACGCTCGTCCTGCAGATCGGGATAGAAATTGGCGAGCTGCTCGGCGAGGAACATGCCCTTGTAGATCAGCGAACGGGTCGAGAGCGAGCAGACGTAGAAATCCGCGATTGCGGATTCGCGCACGCGCTTTTCGATGCGGCGGCGGCAGAGATAAAGCCGCCGGTCGAGGCTTTCCAGATCGAGCGCATCGCCCGCGTCGAAGATCACCTGCTCGATCTCGGGGCGCGTGGCATTGGCCTTCTCGCCGATGATCGAGACGTCGACCGGAACCTGCCGCCAGCCATAGAGATAAAATCCGGCGCGCAGGATTTCGGCTTCGACGATGGTGCGGCAGGTTTCCTGCGCCGCATAATCGGTGCGTGGCAGGAAGATCTGGCCCACCGCGATGCGGCCCGAGCGCAATTTGTGTCCGGTCTGCTCGACCTGCACGCGGAAGAAATCCTGCGGCACCTGAAGATGGATGCCCGCGCCGTCGCCGGTCTTGCCGTCGGCATCGACCGCGCCGCGATGCCAGACCGATTTGAGCGCCTCGATTGCGCCCGCCACCACGGCGCGCCGTGGCTTGCCGTCGATGGCGGCCACCAGACCGACGCCGCAAGCGTCATGCTCCTGCTCCGGCGAATAGGCGTGCGCGGCTTCGAGCCTCTCCGCATTGGCGACAAAGCGCGCGATCTCCTTCTCGCCGGCGTTCATTCGGCCGCCTCGAAAGTCCGCACCGCTTTTTCGCTGAGATATTTGTGGATAGCTGTGGCCGCATCGCGTCCGTCGCGGATCGCCCACACCACGAGCGAGGCGCCGCGCACCGCGTCGCCACCTGCGAACACGCCGTCCAACGTGGTGGCGGTCTTGTCGGCAGCAATAGTGCCCCAGCGCGTCACGCCCAGATCCGGCGCTGCGAATTTCACCGGCAAATCTTCGACATCGAACCCCAACGCCTTGATGACGAGATCGGCCTCCAGCGTGAACGCGGAGCCTTTGATTTCCTGCGGCGCCTTGCGGCCCGACGCATCGGGCAGGCCGAGGCGCGAGCGCGTGAGGCGCACGCCTTCCACGTTCTTGCGGCCGAGGAAGCCGGCGGGCAGCGTCAGCCACTCGAAGACGATGCCTTCTTCTTCCGCGTTCGCGACTTCGCGCAGGGAGCCCGGCATGTTGTCGCGATCGCGGCGATAGATGCACGATACCGATTTTGCGCCCTGGCGCATGGCCGTGCGCACGCAATCCATCGCGGTGTCGCCGCCGCCGACGACCGCGACCGTCTTGCCCTTTGCGTCGAGCGATCTGGGCAAGGTGTCGCCAAAGCCGCTGCGATTGGACGCGATCAGAAAATCGAGCGCCGCGACGATGCGATTGAGCGTCACGCCCGGAATCTCCAGCTCCCGCGCGCGGTAGGCGCCGGCGGCGACGAACACGGCATCGTGTTGCGCCCGCAGATCGGCGAAGGAAAGATGGCGTCCTATTTCCACGCCGAGGCTGAATTTGATTCCGCCGTCCTCCAGCCGCTTCGCGCGGCGCATGACGACGTCTTTTTCGAGCTTGAAATTCGGAATGCCGTAGATCAGCAAGCCGCCCGCCCGGTCATGGCGATCATAGATCGTGACGCGGTAGCCCTTGCGGCGAAGCTCTTCGCCGGCGGCGAGGCCCGCCGGACCGGCGCCGACGATTGCCACCGAGGCGTTCAGCAGCCGCACCGGTTTCAGCGGCTTCACCCACCCATTCGCCCACGCCGTGTCGGTGAGATATTTCTCGATGGCGCCGATGGTGACGGTGCCATGCCCCGATTGCTCGATGACGCAATTGCCTTCGCACAGACGGTCCTGCGGGCAGATGCGGCCGCATATCTCCGGCATGTTGTTGGTCGATTGCGAGAGTTCGTAGGCTTCTTCGAGGCGGCCTTCGGCGGTGAGTTTCAGCCAGTCGGGGATGGCGTTGGAGAGCGGACAGTGGATTTGGCAGAACGGCACGCCGCATTGGCTGCAGCGCGCCGCCTGTTCGGCCGCCTTTTCGGCGGCGTAGGTCCGGTAGATTTCCTGAAAATCCCGCGCGCGTGCGTCAGCTGGCCGCCGCTCGGGCGGGCCCTGACTTTCCGTTACAAATCGCAACATTCGTTCTGGCATGGCCCGTCAATACGCAAGGAGATGTCTCGTTATGCGAGTCTTTCCGTGAAATCCAGACATTAGGACAACTATTCTGCCTCTATTTGTGGGAATAAGGGACGAGGGACATAAAGTTGCGGCCTCCTGTGAGCGAGAGCCGGATGGCCGGGTTTTTGAGTGCGTGTTAGGTCAGGCCGGTAACGGGGCGAATCGGCAGGCGGGTGATGCACGACGTAGTGGTGGCGATCGTCCTGGGCATCGTCGAGGGGCTCACCGAATTCCTGCCGGTCTCTTCCACCGGCCATCTTCTGGTCGCCGAGCGCCTGCTGGCGTTGCGGCAGGAGCACTGGGAAGTCTTCACCATCGTCATCCAGCTGGGGGCCATCCTGGCCGTGGTCGCCGTGTTCTGGCGCAAATTCTGGGATGTGCTGGTCGGTCTGCCGACATCGGCGCAGGCGCGGCGCTTCGCGCTGGCGGTCATCGTGGCGTTTCTGCCCGCGGCGATCGTCGGCGCGCTGCTCATCAAGCAGATCAACCAGACGCTATTGAACCCCGCCATCGCGATGCCCGTGATCGCCGCAACGTGGATCATAGGCGGCATCATCATAGTGGTCTTCGAGCGCCTGGCGCCTGCGCCGCGTTATCTCGACGGCGATCATCTGCCGTTGTGGAAAGCTCTGCAGATCGGATTGTGCCAGGTGCTGGCGATCGTTCCGGGCGTGTCGCGCTCAGGCGCCACGATCCTGGGGGGCGAATTGCTGGGCGTGGAGCGCAAGGCCGCTACGGCTTTCACGTTCTATCTGGCGGTGCCGACGATGTTCGGCGCCACCGTGTTCGAGCTTTACAAATATCGCCACGCGCTTTCGGCGGCCGATGGCGTGAAGATCGGCGTCGGCTTCGCCGTCTCGTTCATCGTGGCGATCTTCATCGTGCGCGGGCTGATCGCTTTCATCGGCCGCTACGGACTGACGCCGTTCGGCTGGTACCGGATCGCGGCGGGCGTGGCGCTTATCGGATTTCTGGTGCTCCGATAGCGCGCTCGGACGCGGAATTCTCGTATTGGCCTTTGGCCCGGAAGCGCCACAAATAGCTTGGCAGCACGGCTTCCAGCGAGTCCGGCTGGATGCCGAGATCCTGCAAGGTGAGCGCGCCGGCCGCCACGACGTTGTCGGTCTTCAGAAACTTCACCTGATCCGGCGTCAGCAGCGCGCCGGGAAGGAATTGCAGGATGAGTCCCATGGCTGAAGAAAGCCAGAACGGGATAGGGATCAGGAGCCGCGAGCGGCCCGTCTCGCGCAGGATGACCTGAAGCATGTCCCGGAAGCTGTAAACCGCCGGTCCACCCAGTTCGAAGGTCTTTCCCCGGGTCGCGGCATCTTCGACGCATTTGAGGATGGCATCGGCCACGTCGCCGACGAACACCGGCTGGAATTTGGTATGGCCTCCGCCGACCAGCGGCAGCGCCGGAGACAGGCGCGCGAGCGAGGCGAACTTGTTGAAGAAATCGTCTTCCGGCCCGAACACCAGCGAAGGCTTGACCAGGGTGGCTTGCGCAAATACGGCGCGCAGCCCGATCTCGCCCCGGGCTTTCGTGCTGGCATAGGCAGATTCGGAATCCGGCGAGATTGCCATGGTCGATACATTCACAAGCGTTGGCACGCCGGCGGCCTTTGCGGCCTTGGCGATCGTCACCGGCGCTTGGGCATGGATCGCCTCGAAACTCTGTGCGCCGCGCGGGTTGAGGATGCCCACGAGATTGACGACCGCGCTGGCGCCCTGGACGGCGCGCGCCACCGCAGCCTCGTCGCGCACATTCGCTTTGGTCACCTGGATCTGGCCGACGCTTCCCATTGGCGGCAGGTAATGGGCGAGGTTGGGAAAGCGCACACACGCCCGCACGCGATAGCCGGCGCGCGCCAGCGCCTGCACTGTGTGGCGGCCGATCAGCCCCGAAGCGCCGAATACCGTGACGAGCTCGTTGCGCATGTGCGACTCCGAATGAGCGACAGTGGCTTCTTAGTAAATGTCGAAGGGCGGGGAAAGATCACGAATGCGCGCACGTGCCGGCGCTGCTGTCTCTAGCCTGCCACGGCGGGAAGGTCCGATTGCGGCGGAGGCTGATGCGCGGAAGCCGGCGGATCGAAATTGAGCATCCGATGGCCCCACCGCTCGCGGATCGCGGCTACCTCCAGCTCATATTTCGCAGTCAGGTTCCGGCGCTTCTTTTCTGGCAGCAGCCCTTTAGAGCTGGCGGTGCGCGGGAGAGTGTGCAGCAATTTGTACAGCTTTTCTTTGATCATCTTCGCATCCCTGTGCGAGAGATCGAGGTTCTCGCGAACTGCCTTGTTCCACGCCCAAAGCAGTTGGATTTGCGGGATGGTGAGCGACACATTTGCCGGCTTGGTCAGAACAGCCGCGATATCGGCCGTATCGACGCCAGCCGATTGAACGATTTTGGCAAACGCTCCAACGCCGTCTTTCTTGAAATCCTCGTAAGTCCAAAGCACAAGATTGTCTGCACCGAAGGCATCGGAAAGATGTTCGATGATCTTCAGCCAGGATACTTTCCGGGGGGAAATATTTTTCGCGTATTTCGCGAAGCTTCTTTCATGCTTGCCTCGAGAAACGCGCGAGTTGTAACTCGACTCTGCCTGATCGGCGAAGTTCCGGATGCAAAAGCCGATTTGAATCTGCCTTCCGGGAAAATTATCTTTCAGCACTTTTATCGCGGCTTGATGATGCGGGTAGATTTGGCCCGCCTCCATGCTTGAAGAGCCGAGAAAGCCTTCGTGAGAGAGAAAGACATCGCGGGGGTCGTTTTTTATTTCCTCAAAAAAGCTGTCGAGGTGCTTTGTGACTTTCGCGCCTCTTTTTCCGCGAACCTTGACGGCATCGCTTTTGGCTTTTTTGAAATCCTTCTCAAGCCAGATGACTCTCCAGCCCTGTTTATCAAAGGCGGCCGCGTTGGCGACCAGATTTTCCTGTATAAAGGACGTGCCTGTCTTGTGTGCGCCAGGATGTATAAAAATTCTCGACATGTCTCATTCCCGAATGCCAAAATACATGAATTCAATGCAGCGCTAAAATCTAGTCGACGCTATCGTGCCGTTCAAGCGGTGCGCCGACGTCGCGTGCTGCCAGATCTGCAACGCCCCTTCCACCCGCGCGAGCTCGCCACTGCGTCGCTGACAGCAGAAGAGCTTGTCCCTATCTGTTTGCATTCAAGCCTTCGATTCGTTGCCGGCCGAATCGTCTTTTATTTGCGAGATCGGAATACGATCTGTTGATGGAAGCGTCGTGAAGTCGAGGATTCTGCTGCCCCACTTCTCACGCATGATTTCTACTTCTCGCTCATATTGCTGAGTCAGCTTCTTGCGTCTTTTCGGTCCGAAAAGCCCTTTCGTCTCTGTGCGCGGGAGTTCCGCCAACATCGACCTCAGGCTGCCTTCCACCCTTCGCGTATCTTCGCGCGAAAGTTCGAGCTTGGAATGCAGCGCTTCATACCACGCCTTCAAAACTTTCACCTGATCGGGCGAAGGCGACACATTGTAAGGCTCTGCGACGGCCGCTACCATTTCACCGGTGTCGATCCCGGCTGCCTGCACAATTTTGACGAAGGCCGCAACACCGTCTTTTTTGAAGTCTTCATAAGTCCATAGAACGAGATTCTCCGCCCCATAAACCTCGGAAAGGTTCTGAACGATATCGAGCCATGAAAGGTTCTCGGGCGAGATTCGTTTTGTGTAGTCATCGAAGTTTATTTTCATTCGCCCCATGGCAACGCGGAATCTGTAACTCGATTCGATCTGATCGGCGAAGTTGCGAATGCAGAAGCCCACCTTGATTTCTCTGTCGGAGAACTTCTCCTTCAGCATTTTTATGGGCACTGCGTGATTGGGATAGATGCGGCCTTTCCTCATGCTCATGGCGCCAAGGAATCCTTCGTAGGACAGGAAAATATCGCGAGGGTCCGCGCGCATTTCATCGAAGAAGCCGACCAGGTTCTCGTTCATGTTATCTGATGATCGCCGCCGTCCGCGTACCTTCACTGCGCCCCTGCGCGCTTTTTTGAATTCTATTTGGAAGTCGATTGCCCGCCACCCCTGCTTCTCGAAGGCAGCTGCATTTGCCTTGAGATTCGCTTGAATAAATGAGCTAGCGGTTTTGTGCGCGCCAAGATGGATGAAGATCTTCGCCATGTACTGTCCCCGAGACTCGGATGTGTGGCCACGGAGGCCACCCTCCAAATTAATCGTTCGTTTGTAGATGGTTCAAGGTGCCTGCAACGCAGCGGCTGTCTGCGCGTTTTCCTCAATCGCGCTGTGGTCCGAAGCGGAACCCGGCCCGAAATTCAGCATTTGGTCGCCCCACCTCTCGCGTATTAACGCAACTTCGTGCTCATAGTGCTCGGTGTAAAGCTTGCGTCTTTTTGGACCGAAATGTCCTTCTGTTTTTGCCGGGCGTGGAAGCTCCTCCAGAATCGCGTGCAGCTTGCCTCTCAACAATCGTGCTTGTTGAGGCGAAATATCAAGTTCGTCTCGAGCCGCGTCATGCCATCTTTTCAAGAGCCTTACCAGTTGGGCATTTAGCGAGACGAGCTGTGGAGCAGTCAGCACTGCCGCGATGTCCGTCGTGTCGATTCCGGCCGCTTGGACGATTTTTGAAAACGCAACGACGCCGTCCTTTTTGAAGTCTTCATAAGTCCAGAGGACGAGGTTCTCAGCGCCGAACGTGGTTGAAAGATTTTCGATGATCTTGAGCCATGAGAGTTTCTGCACCGATACTTTTTGTACATATTTGGCAAAGCTCACATTGGCCTGGCCCACGGAGACGCGGTAGTTGTAACTCGACTCGATATGATCCGGAAAATTCCGGATGCAGAAACCAATTTTAATATCTCTTCCCGAAAACGCATCCTTCAGCATTTTTATCGGCAAGGCGTGGTTGGCATAAAGCCTTCCTTGCTTCATGCTTGAGCTGCCGAGGAAACCTTCATAGGTCAACAATATGTCGCTCGGATCGTTTCGAATGCTTTCGAAGGTGTCGTCGAGTAGTCTTTTCTGGTTGGGCTTTAGCTTTGCGTTTCCACGAAACTTGACAAAAACCTTTCTGGCTTTTTTGAGGTCCACTTGGAACCATATCAATTTCCAGCCTTGCTTTTCGAAGATATCGGCATTTGCCATGAGATTGCGCTGCACAAATGTCGTCGCGGTCTTGTGTGCGCCAAGGTGAATGAAAATTTTCGACATCTGACTTGCTCGAAGCCTATTTTGTACATCGACTGATCGTTTGTCGGCGCCGGCGCACCGTCTTTCTATTGCGCGTCCGAGGCGGGCTCGTTTGGCATTAAGCGCTCGCGGGGTTTTGAGGTTTTGGGGGCATATCCAGCAGTGAAGTTTGCTCGAAATCCAGCATTTGCTTGCCCCACCTCTCGCGTATTAACGCAACTTCGCGCTCATAGTGCTCGGTGAACGCGTTGCGCGTTTCCGGCTCCAGGAGTCCCTTCGTATCGGATTCACGAGGAAGCATTTTCAACAGCTTGCGCAGTTTTCCGTTTGCCATTTTTATATCTTTTGGCGACAACGTGAGACGGTTCAGCAATGCATCGTGCCAGTCCTGCATGAGTTGAAGTTGTCCAATGGAAAGCGAGACGTTGCGTGGATTTGGGAAGGCAACATTGAGGTCTGTCGTGTCGACTCCGGCTGCCTGAACGATCTTCGGAAACGCCGCGGCTCCATTCTTCTTGAAATCCTCGTACGTCCAAAGCACGAGATTTTCGGCACCGAACGCGTCGGACAAATTCTCTATGATCGCGACCCAGGACAAGTTCGCGGGCTCGATATTCTTCGCGTAGTCGGCGAATGGCTCCTTATGGCCGGTCGCAAAGCGGAAATTGTAGCTCGACTCCATTTGGTCGGCGAAATTCCGAATGCAGAAGCCGATTTGAACATTCCGATTCGCGAACTTTTTTTTCAACATTTTGATCGGCCGCTTGTGATGGGGATATATCTTCCCGCTTGCCATGCTCATGCTGCCCAAAAAGCCTTCATAGCTGAGAAACACATCGCGCGGATCGTTTCGCAGTCCTTTGAAGAAGCGTTTGAGCCGCTTTTCGCCGGCTTCGTCCAAAGGCCGGTTTCCACGAATCTTGCCGATATATTTCCTGAGTTTGTCGAACTCTTTTTGGAAATCGATCACCCGCCAGCCTTGCTTTTCGAAGGCAGCGGCGTTGGCGGTGACGTTCGCCTGCAGAAAAGAGGTGGCGGTTTTGTGTGCACCGAGATGGAGAAATATCTTTGACATGTTAGGATTCCGAATGCCTGAGGCGATGATTTGGCAGGGTTTTGAGCACTCTATTCATTCGCGTCCGCGCTGTACACGGCGCGTCGGACGTTCGCCTGAGCGCAAAAATTGGAGCCGATGCCGCTTCTTTCGATATTCATCCGCAGGCTCGCCCCAACCCATGCGTTGGCCGCATTCCAAGGCCCGCGTTGACTTGGCCGGGCCCCGCTCTTAAACATCCCGCCCCCAAGGCGTTCCGGCGCTTGGCCCAGATGGCGGAATTGGTAGACGCACTAGTTTCAGGTACTAGCGCTTCACGGCGTGGAGGTTCGAGTCCTCTTCTGGGCACCAATCAATAAATGTCGGAAATGGGCCGCACGGCTGCGTGATAGTGTATTGGAATGCCTTGATTTCGACCGACCCGGCCTCTAGCTCTTGCCACAAAGTCCACTGTGCTTTGTCGCATTTTCGAGATTCCTTCAGAATGTCGTGTTTCCGCCGCCGCAGCCTTGTGCTGAGCTTGTTTGCAACCCTGGCTTTGGCCGGGTGCGGAAGGCCGAATTCCGGCTATCATCCTGGGCCGCCAGAAGTGGGCGTTGTGACAATCCAATACCAGCACGCTGAGCTGACGACGGAACTCACCGGACGCACGTCGCCCTATAAAGTCTCGGATGTCCGTCCCCAGGTGAATGGAATCCTGAAGGCGCTGCTGTTCACGGAAGGGGGCTACGTCAAGGCGGGCCAGCCACTCTATCAGATCGATCCCGCCCCCTATCAGGCCGCCTACGACAACGCCACCGCGGCCCTTGCCGCTGCCAAGGCGAAAGCCGTGCGCTATGGCGCGCTGCTGAAAGTGAACGCGGTCGCGCCGCAGGATTACGATGACGCGCAGGCGGCCTACAAGCAGGCGCTTGCCAACGCCGAAAGCGCGCGCATCAATCTCGGTTACACGCGCATCACGGCGCCGATTTCCGGCCGCATTGGACGCTCCGCCTACACGCAAGGCGCATTGGTGACGGCCGATCAGACGACGGCGCTCGCCACGATCCAGACCCTCGATCCCATCTATGTGGACATGAACCAATCGAGCGCAGAACTGCTGCGCCTGGAATCGGCGGCGATGAACGGCGATCTTTCGCGCGGAGGTCCGGTTGCGGCCCGCGTGATGCTGAAGCTCGACGACGGGACGGATTATCCGCTGCCGGGCAAGCTGCAATTCTCCGAAGTGACCGTCGATCCCAACACCGGCGCGGTCGTGTTGCGCGCGATCTTCCCCAATCCGAAGGGATTGCTCCTGCCGGGGATGTTCGTGCGCGCGACCGTGGTGGAGGGCGTGACCGACAAGGCCATTCTCGCGCCTCAGCAAGGCGTCACCCGCGATACAAAGGGCGATCCGGCCGCCACTGTCGTCGATGACAAGGGCATCGCGCGGCTGCGCAATCTGACTGTCGGCCAGACCATCGGCAGCAGCTGGCTGGTGACGAGCGGCTTGAAGCCCGGCGATCGCCTGATTGTGCAGGGTCTGCAGAGGGTTCAGGTCGATAAGCCGGTACATGCGGTTCCGGCGTCCGGCGTGCATTAGACCATGTCGCGATTTTTCATAGATCGGCCGGTCTTCGCCTGGGTGATCGCGATTGTGATCATGCTCGTGGGCGCGCTGGCGATCTATACGCTGCCCATCGCGCAATATCCCACGATCGCGCCGCCTTCCGTCACCATCAGCGCGGTTTATCCCGGCGCGTCGGCCGAGACTTTGCAGAACTCGGTGACCCAGGTCATCGAGCAGCAGCTCACCGGGCTCGACAACCTTCTCTATTTCTCGTCGTCATCGAGTTCGTCGGGGCAGGTCAACATCACGGTGACATTCTCGGCGGGAACCGATCCCGACATCGCGCAGGTCCAGGTCCAGAACAAGGTGCAGCAGGCGATTCCGTTGCTTCCCATCGAGGTTCAGCAGCAGGGCATCACGACCCAGAAATCGCAGACGACGAGCCTGCTGATCGTGGCCCTTTATGACGACACCGGCCGCTACACCAACATCGACATCTCCGATTATATGGCGAGCAAGCTTCAGGATCCGCTGTCGCGCGTGCCAGGCGTCGGCAGCGTGCAGGTGTTCGGCGCGCAATACGCCATGCGCATCTGGCTCGATCCCTACAAGCTCGCGACATACAGCCTGACGCCGGACGACGTGCGCACGGCCGTTCTGGCGCAGAATACGCAAGTGTCGGCGGGCGAGATCGGCGCGCAGCCCGCAGTGAAGGGGCAGCAACTCGACGCGACCGTCACCGCGCAATCGCGGCTGCAGACGGCCGCTCAGTTCCGCGCCATCATTCTCAAGAGCAATACCAATGGCGGCATCGTGCATCTTGGCGACGTTGCGCGCGTGGAGATCGGCGCGGCGAGCTACGCCGTCGTCAGCCGGATCAACGGATTGCCGGCCGCCGGCCTGTCCATCAAGCTCGCGCCAGGCGCCAATGCGCTGACCACCGCGGACGCGGTCAAGGCGCAGGCGAGGGCACTGTCGGCCGGCTTCCCGCCGGGAATGAAATTGTCGTTTCCCGTGGACAACACGACCTTCATCCGGCTGTCGATCGAGGACGTGGTGCAAACGCTGGTCGAAGCGATTTTCCTCGTCATCGTCGTGATGTTCGTCTTCCTGCAGGAATGGCGGGTGACGCTGGTCCCGGCCATCGCCGTGCCCGTCGTGCTGCTGGGCACGTTCGGCGTGCTCTCGGCCTTCGGCTATTCGATCAACACGCTCACCATGTTCGCGCTCGTGCTCGTCATTGGCCTTCTCGTGGACGACGCGATCGTGGTCGTGGAAAACGTCGAACGCATCATGCGGGAGGAAGGGCTGTCGCCGCGCGAGGCGACGCGCAAGTCGATGGAGGAGATCACCGGCGCGCTGATCGGAATCGCCCTGGTGTTGTCGGCCGTTTTTCTTCCGATGGCTTTCTTCGGCGGCTCGACGGGCGTGATCTATCGCCAGTTCTCGGTGACGATCATCTCCGCGATGGTGCTGTCCATCTTCATGGCGCTCACCCTTACGCCATCGCTTTGCGCCACGCTGCTGAAGCCGATTCCCAAAGGCGGAGCGGTGTTGCACGGGCGGTTTTTCACCTGGTTCAACACCAATTTCGAACGCACGGTCGCGTGGTATCGCGCGGCGTTGGAGCGGTTCCTTGGATGGGTGCGGCCGGCGCTTTTGATCTATGCGGGTGTCATCGTCGCGCTGGTGCTGCTGTTCCTGCATTTGCCGACGGCGTTTCTGCCGGAAGAAGATCAGGGCGCCGTCATGACCCAGATCACATTGCCCGTCGGCGCCACGCAGTCGCGCACGCTGGCGGTCGCCAAGCAGGTCGAACAGTTCTATCTCACCAAGGAAAAAGACAACGTCGATACGGTCTTCACCGTCGCGGGGTTCAGCTTCTCCGGCTCCGGGCAGAACGCCGCCATGGAATTCGTCCATCTGAAGAACTGGAGCGATCGCGGCGGCGGCGCGAACAGCGCCCAGGGCATCACGCAAACGGCGATGCAGTCGTTTTCGAAGATTCGCGATGCGCAGGTCTTCGCGCTGGTGCCGCCGCCGGTTCGCGAGCTGGGCAATTCGTCCGGCTTCGACGTGGAGATGCAGGACCGCGGCGATCTTGGCCACGTCCGTCTGGTGCAGGCGGCCAAGCAATTTCTTCAGATGGCCAACCAGGATCCGGAATTGTCGGCGGTGCGGCCCTCTTATCCCGAGGATACGCCGCAACTGCATGTCGATATCGATCAGCAAAAGGCCAGCGCCCTGGGCCTCTCGCTTTCCGACATCGACGACACGCTCAGCGCTGCCTGGGGCGGGGAGTTCCTGAACGAATTCGTCGATCGCGGCCGCGTCAAGAATGTCTACATGCAAGGCGACGCGCCGTATCGCATGGTGCCCACGGATCTGGATCATTGGAGCGTGCGTTCGTCCGACGGCTCCATGACGCCGTTTTCCTCCTTCGCGACGACGTCGTGGATCATGGGGCCGAACGAACTGGATCGCTTTAACGGCTTGCCGTCGCTCGAACTGAATGGCGCGCCGGCGCCGGGCGAGAGCACGGGAACGGCGATGGATGAAGTCCAGAAGCTCTTCAACAAGCTTCCCAAAGGCATCGGCCTGGAATGGACCGGAACTTCGTATCAGGAACGCATCTCGGGCTCGCAGGCGCCGGCGCTCTATGCGATCTCGGTTCTGGTGGTGTTTCTGTGCCTCGCCGCGCTTTACGAAAGCTGGTCGATTCCGTTCTCGATCATGCTCGTGATCCCGCTGGGCATTGTGGGCGCCGTGCTCGCCGCCACGCTGCGCGGCCTCTACAACGATGTCTATTTTCAGGTGGGTCTGCTCGCGACCATCGGTCTGTCGGCGAAGAATGCGATCCTGATTGTCGAATTCGCGCATGAGGCCGAGCGCCACGGCCGCGATGCGGTGAAAGCGGCGCTGGGGGCTGCAAGACTACGGTTGCGCCCGATTCTGATGACGTCATTGGCCTTCATTGCGGGCGTGTCGCCGCTTGCCATCGCCAGCGGTGCCGGCGCCGCCAGCCAGAACGATATCGGGACCGGCGTCATCGGCGGGATGCTCACCGCCACCGTGCTGGCCATCTTCTTCGTTCCGCTGTTCTTTGTGCTGGTGCGGTCGCGGTTCAAGTATCGCCCGCATCCAGAGCGGGACACCGGCTGAATTCTTCCACCGCCTTGCAAATCCCGGCGTCGGGCAGTATCCGGAACGGACCTGCCAAGGATGAATCGTTGAAGACCAAGCTCTACAAGAACGATCTGCCGGACGGCCTCGACCTGGGTCCGTTCGTCGCTATCGACACCGAGACGATGGGCCTCAATCCCTATCGCGACCGGCTTTGTCTCGCGCAGCTTTCATCCGGCGACGGCATTTGCCACGCGGTGCAGTTTGACGTGGGCAATTATGCCGCGCCCAATCTCAAGAAGCTGCTGACCGACCGCAACTGCACCAAGCTGTTTCATTTCGCGCGTTTCGATGTGGCGATGTTCCGGCGCTATCTGGGCGTCGTGACGGCGCCGATATACTGCACCAAGATCGCTTCGAAACTGGTGCGCACCTATACCGACAGGCACGGTCTGAAGGATCTCGTGCGCGAATTGCTCGGTGTCGATCTTTCCAAGGAGCAGCAAAGCTCCGATTGGGGCGCCGCGGAACTCAGCGAGAAGCAACTCGCCTATGCCGCGAACGATGTCGCCCATCTGCACAAGCTCAAGGAGGCTCTGGATGCGATGCTGGACCGCGAGGGGCGCACGGGGCTGGCCAATGCCTGTTTTCAGTTCCTGCCGGTGCGGGCGGAACTCGATCTGGCGGGCTGGGATGAATCGGATATATTCGCGCACTGATGGCTAAGATGCTGTCGAATTTATGGTTTCCGCCTTGTTCGGCTTGAATGGGAACGACCCAGACCCCATAATTCTTTTGGCATGATTTTCGCGTCCCTGCCGCGGTAGGATCGCGGCTGCGGTCCCGAGGGGCGACCTGCAAACAAACGGGTGTCCGATGCGTTCTGCCGATCCCCTTTCGGCTTCTCCAGTTGATGCGCCGCAACACGACAACGATCTGGCGGCCGGCAAGCGCGTGCTGGATCTCGCTGCCGAAGCCATTGGCGCGTTGGGCGAGACCCTGAACGGCGCCTTCAGCCGCGCGGTGGATACGATCCTCGCCGTCCAGGGCCGCGTGATCGTCAGCGGCATGGGCAAATCCGGCCACATCGCGCGCAAGATCGCGGCCACGCTCGCGTCCACGGGGACGCCCGCCTATTTCATCCATCCCGCCGAGGCCAGCCACGGCGATCTCGGCATGGTCACGCGCGACGACGCGCTCATCATGCTGTCCAATTCCGGCGAGACGCAGGAACTTTCCGATCTCATCACCTTTGCGAAGCGTTTTTCGATTCCGATCGTGGGCATCGCAAGCAACGCGGATTCGACACTCCTGCAAGCAGCCGACATCGCGCTTTTGCTGCCCAAATCCACCGAAGCGTGCCCGATGGGCCTGGCGCCTACGACGTCCACCACAATGCAACTCGTCCTCGGCGACGCGCTTGCCGTGGCACTGATGGAACGGCGCGGATTTTCCGCCGACAGCTATCGCGATTTTCATCCGGGCGGATCGCTCGGAAAAGCGCTGATCCGAGTGTCCGACATCATGCACAAGGATGCCGAGCTCCCGCTGGTGGCACCCGACGCCGCGATGCGCGAGGTGATCATCACCATGACATCGGGCGGCGTTGGCTTTGCCGGCGTCGCAGGCGTGGTGGACGAAGACGGCGCGCTGGTGGGCATCATCACCGACGGAGACGTGCGCCGTCATGTCGAACGCGACCTGCTGGGCCGCAAGGCGCGCGACGTGATGACTCCCAATCCGAAGACCATCGGTCCCGATGTGCTGGCGGCGGAAGCGCTCGCCTTCATGAATGCTTCGCCCAAGGTAACGAGCCTGTTCGTCATCCGGCCAAACATGGCGGTGAAAAAGCCGCTGGGACTTCTGACGGTCCACGACTGCTTGCGCGCGGGGCTGCAGTGATGGTGCAGTCGGCGGCCGATTATCCCGGTTCGACGCAACAAATAGATGTCGGCGCGCGCACGCGCTCGACGGTGAGCGAAGCCAAACGCTACACGAAATTCGTCGGCGTGATGAAGCGCGTGCTCACGATCTCGGCGCTGCTGCTGTTGGGCGCGGTGCTCGCCTATGCCCTGGCGCCGCGCCGGCAGAGCCGCGTCGCGATGACGTTTCAGCGGCTGGGCAGCGTCAACAACGACCTCGCGATGATCAAGCCGAAGCTCACGGGCATCGACAAAAAGGGAGACCCTTACGTTGTGACGGCGGATGAGGCGATCCAGGACAGGCGGAACACCAAACACGCGAAACTGAAGAACGTGTCGGCGGATCTCACGACCAAAGGCGGCAGCTGGATCAACGTCTCGGCGCCGCGGGGATTTCTAACCGGCGACAAGAACAAGCTCGATCTGTTCGACGCCGTCTCGATGTTCACCGATAAGGGCTACGAGGCGCACACCACGCTCGCGCACGTCGATCTCAATAGCGATACCGTCGTTGGTCCCCGCTGGGTTCGCGGTCAGGGTCCGCTGGGTACGTTTGTGGCCGACAAGTTTGTCGTCGAGCGGCCGAAAATTTGTGGCCGCAAGGACAGCGCCGCCAAGAAAGCGGAAACAAGATGCGTGTCCAGCTCCGCGAGTATCGATGCGGCCGACTCCAGAATATTTCTCTATGGCAATGTGCATATGACCCTCTACAGGAAGAGGAAGGCGAACAAGACATGAGATACGCAGTTCTGCTCTTGCTGGTGGCGACGCCTGCTTTCGCACAAGCGCCGGCCGCCAAGCCCGCCAAGACGAGCGGGGTCGAGCACAACCTCGGTCTTGGCAAACATGATCGCAACGCCCCGGTCCACATATCGTCAGACTCGTTCGGAAGCGACGTGAAGGCCGAGAATGGCGATTACATCGGCAACGTCCTCGTCACGCAGGGCGATTTGAAGATGCGCGCGGACCGGATGCACTTCGACACCAGCAAAGGCGATCTCAGCATCATCACCGCGACAGGCCATGTCGTGGTGGATGGTCCGCGTGGCACGGGTACCGGCGACCGCGGCATCTACGATCTTGGAACCCGGCTTGTGACCCTGACCGGCCATGTTGTGCTCACCAAGCAGAAGGACGTCATGCGCGGCACCAAGCTGGTGATGGATATGAACACAAACTTGGCACACCTGACCGCCGATGGCTCACAGGGAGGACGCGTCCAGGCTGTCCTGATTCCCAAGCAGCACCCCCAATCCGGAGAGGCGGACGGAACGCCCCCCAAATCCCCGGACAATTCGGGGAAATAGCCTTCACGATTCCTTAAAGACGAATAGGCACAGTTCTTGCCATGAACGACACGACCCAGGCCGCAGCCCCCGAAACCCGCTCCGACGCGGACCGTCCGCGCGTGATCGCGGGTAGCCAGGGCCTGGTCGTCAATCGCGTCGGCAAAAGCTTCCGAAAGCGCCCCGTGGTGCGCGCCGTGAGCCTGTCGCTGCGCCGCGGCGAGGTGGTGGGCCTGCTCGGTCCCAACGGCGCCGGCAAGACGACCTGTTTCTACATGATCATGGGCCTGATTCCAGCTGACTACGGCTCCATCGAACTCGACGGTCACGACGTCACCGATTTGCCGATGTATCGGCGGGCGCGGCTTGGCATCGGCTACCTGCCGCAAGAGGCTTCGATCTTTCGCGGCCTGACGGCCGAACAGAACATTCGCGCCACCGCGGAGCTTGTGGAAACCGACCCTGCGCGCCTGGAAGCGATGGTCGAAGAGCTGATGGCTGAGTTCGGCGTCACGCATGTGCGCAACACGCCGTCGATCGCGCTGTCCGGTGGCGAGCGCCGCCGTGTGGAAATCGCGCGCTGCCTCGCGACGCATCCGTCATACATTCTGCTCGATGAGCCGCTGGCGGGTATCGACCCTATTGCGGTGAACGACATTCGCGATCTGGTGCGGCATCTGAAGGATCGCGGCATCGGCGTGCTCATCACCGACCACAACGTCCGCGATGCGCTCGACATCATCGATCGCGCTTACATCATCCACGAGGGCCAGGTGCTGAAAGAAGGCACACCCGCCGACATCGTGGGCGACCGCGACGTGCGGCGCGTCTATCTGGGCGAACGGTTCTCGCTATAGCCATGACCAACGGGGCACCGTCATGGCGTTAGGACAAAGGCTGGAGATGCGCCAGGGGCAGTCCCTGGTCATGACGCCCCAGCTTCAGCAAGCGATCAAGCTGCTGCAACTCTCCAATCTCGAACTTGCCGACTACGTCGAGCAGGAGCTGGAGAAAAATCCGCTTCTGGAACGCGACGAACGCGAACAATCCACGCCGGAAGAACGGCCCGCGGAAAAAGCGGAAGCCCAGGGCGAAACCGAGACGCTGGACGCTGCCCTGTCGCGCGAGGATTTCTCCAAAGCCGAAGACATGGATTCGGCGCGCGAAGACAAATACCCGGAGGACGAGGCGCCGCAAGGCCCGATGACCGACTGGACCACCGTCAAGTCCGGCGGAGGCCACGACAGCGCCGGCGACGAGAACGCGATGGAGCGCGCGCTGTCCTCCGACATTTCGCTGAAAGATCACCTGCAGGACCAGCTCACTATCGCGGGTCTTGATCCGGCGCGCCGCCTGATCGGCGCGGCGTTGATCGACGCGATCGACGAAGCGGGCTATCTGCGCGCCGATCTCGATGAAGTCGCCACACGGCTGGGCATCGCGCGCGAAGACGTCGGCGAAGTTCTCAAGGTTTTGCAGGGGTTTGAGCCCACCGGCGTGGGCGCGCGCGATCTGGCCGAGTGTCTGGCGCTTCAGTTGCGCGAGCGGGACCGCTGCGATCCGGTCATGGAGAAATTTCTCGCCCATCTCGACATGGTGGCCAAGCGCGATATCGCCGGGCTCTGCCAGATATGCGGCGTGGACGCCGAAGACATCGCCGACATGCTCGCCGAAATTCGCGCGCTGACGCCCAAGCCAGGCCTCGCATTCGGCACCGAGCCGGTTCAGCCCGTAGTGCCCGACGTGTTCGTGCGCGAAGGTACCGACGGCGCATGGCACGTCGAACTCAACTCCGACACACTGCCCCGGTTGCTGGTCAATTCCCGCTATTGCGCCAAAGTCACCGCGCAGGCGCGCGACAAGGAATCCAAGGTCTATATGACCGAGTGCCTGAACAACGCGAACTGGCTGGTGAAAAGCCTGGACCAGCGCGCGCGCACCATCCTCAAAGTCTCGATGGAAATCGTGCGCCAGCAGGACAGCTTCCTGACCTACGGCGTGCGCCATCTGCGCCCGCTCAACCTGCGCACCATCGCCGACGCGATCTCGATGCACGAATCCACGGTGAGCCGCGTCACCTCCAACAAATATATCGCCACGCCGCGCGGCATTTTCGAGCTCAAATATTTCTTCACCGCCGCGATTCAGGCAATGAACGGCGCCGAGGCGCATTCCGCCGAAGCCGTGCGCGATCGCATCCGCGAGATGATCGAGCGCGAGAACGAAGGCGAGATTCTCTCCGATGATCGAATCGTTTCCCTCCTTACTGCCGACGGAGTCAATATTGCGCGCCGCACCGTTGCGAAGTATCGCGAAGCCCTGCGCATCCCTTCGTCGGTGGAGCGGCGCAGGCTTAAACAGGGTGAATTTTCGGGCGCGTCCGCATCCTGAAATCGTGCGTTGACAGGGGTAGGAGCCAGACATATGTTCCGCCGCCTTTTGCGAACGGGTCATGCTCGAATTGCGACGAAAATCGCGAACCGAGTTCATAGTCTGCGCGTTTACAGACCATGAAAGTCCGGGTGTCAGGCAAGCAGATTGAGATCGGCGCCGCGCTGCCGGATGAGGTGCAAAGGCGCCTCGAAGCAGCGGTCTCGAAGCATTTCGACGGCGGTGCGGACGCCACGGTGGTGTTTTCGCACGATGGGCCGTTCTTTCGCGCCGATAGCACGGTGCACCTCGACTCCGGGGTCGTGATGAAGGCAGAGGGAGATGGGAAAGATGCGTATCTCGCTTTCGATTCAAGCGTCGATCATCTGGAAAAACAACTCAGGCGGTACAAGCGGAAGCTGAAGAACCACCACGAGAAAAAAAGAGCGCCCAAGGCCGATTCGGCCTGATTTTCACAAGAAGGCTCCTATGGAAATTTCAGATTTGCTCGTGCCGGAAGCTGTCCTCGCGTCGCTCAAAGCGCAAAGCAAGAAACAGCTCCTCCAGGAATTGGCGGAGCGCGCCGCCGCGGTGAGCGGATTGCCGGAGCGCCGGATCTTCGAGACGCTCATCGAGCGCGAAAGATTGGGCTCGACGGGAATGGGGCAGGGCATCGCGATTCCGCATGGCCGGCTTGCCGGTGTAAAAAAGATCACCGGGTTGTTCGCGCGCCTGGAAACCCCGATTGTTTATGAGGCCGTCGACGACCAGCCGGTCGATCTGGTGTTCCTGTTGCTCGCGCCGGAAGATGCGGGCGCAGATCATCTCAAGGCGCTGGCGCGGGTTTCGCGGTTGCTCCGCAACAAGCAGACCTGCGAGAAGCTGCGCGCGGCCTCCAAGCGGGAAGTGCTCTACGCGCTCCTCACGGAACCCAGCAATGGCGGCGCGCACTCCCACGCGGCCTGATTGCCGACAAGTGAAAAGAATAGGGCCGGAGTTTTACTCCGGCCCTTTCCATTTCTGCTATGTGCAATGCTCAGTGCACGGACACCGGCGTCAGTTCGTTCTGCACCGCGGCGCCGTAAGCACTATCCCACGCATCGGTGAACCCTAGCACGCTGCCATCCACGGCATGGAGCACATACAGCTTGATGCCTTCCGGCAGCTTTATTCCGGGCGGCACGATGCCTTGCGCCTTTGCCTCAGCCAGGTCGGTCGGCTTGATGTACGCGATGCGGTTTGGGTTCACACCCTGCGCCTCTTCCGTCTCAAAAATCTCACGTTTGTCGCTCATCGCGATCTCCTTTCCGGTTACGCCCTTCTCGGTGAACCGTTCGATGTGATTTCGATCGTGCGGACCTTGTTCTCCACTTTGGGCCGGGCCAGCATGATCGATAGAAGTCCGTTCTCCAGTTCCGCTCGCGTCACTTCGATGCCTTCGGCAAGGACGAACGCCCGTTGAAACTGGCGTGCCGCGATGCCTCTATGTAGAAACGCTTTATCCGCCGTTTCGGATTGCTTGCCGCGGATCACGAGCTGATTTTCTTCGACTGTGACATTCAGCTCCTCGCGGCTGAAACCCGCCACCGCCAGCGTGATCTTGAGCGTCTCGGGACTTAATTCCTCAATATTGTAAGGCGGATAGCCATCGCCGGACGCCTTGGCGGTGCGCTCGAGGAGCCGCTCAAGATGCTCGAATCCGAGCAAAAAGGGGCTGTTGAAATAAGTGTTCCTGTTCATTCGCCAAAGCCCTCCTTGAGCGGCTTTGCCGGCTTGCGCCGGGAATTCTGGCGGCCCTTAGGTGGCACCGCCGTCTATATGGAATATGGGGATGTTTCGGCCGCGTTCAAGTGTCCCCGGTTCGTTCGCGTCCTGGAGGACCGGCACGATTCCGCCGCAATTGGTCCGTGCCATTCGTGGGCCGGGAGCGACGGGTCAGCCGGCTTTCGCGGCCAGCGCACACAGGCTCGCCAAGGTTTGCGGAATCACCCATCCGCGCAATTCGACCGCGTCGCCGTGCGTGATCTCCGCTTCGAGAACGCGGGCCAAATTTTTGTGGCGAAGCTTCAGACGCAACGCCTTTGCGGTGGCTTTGGGATCGAAGTGCGTGGCCCCGGCGAGAACCTGCGCCCCCAGCGCCTTGGCGCTTTCGCGGTCCGAGAGCTTGTAGAGCAGGTCGTCATAAGGCGTGGGCGGATAGCGGCGCGTGGCGTTTCGCAAGCCTTCATAAACGCCCCCGCCGACGACAGCGAGGCCTGCAACACCCAGCAGACTTGCGAGCAGCGGCCGCCGCGCGATGTTCGTTTTCAGGCTCATGGGAATTGGGCCTTCAGATGGTCGGCCATGCGCAGCGTCAGCGCGATCAGGTTCATCGTCGGATTGGAGGCGCTGTAAGTGGGGAACACGGAACTTCCCGCGATGTAAAGATTGGGAATGCCATGAACCTGGCAATTCGCATCGACGACGCCAAGCTTGGGATCGCTGCTCATGCGCGTGGTGCCCATGTGATGATTGCCCCAGTCCATGGTGCTCAGCCATTCGGCGCGCGTGGTATGGCGGATGCGCAGCATGCCTACCTTCGAGGCCAGCAACTGCCGTCCAAGCTCGTGAAGCGTGGCGCGATAGCGCGCGAAATCCTGATCTGAGATCGTCATGTTGAGATTGAGGCGCGGCATGCCCAGCGCATCGCGCTCGCCGCTCAGGGTCAGCCGCCTGTCGGGATCGGGCACGATCTCCATGCCGCAACCCAGCGTGAACACCTTCATGCCGCTGGTATCGATGCCGAGCGAGGATGCCGTCGCGGCGACAACCGCCTGATCCTGCCCGTCGAGCTGAATCTCGCCCTCGACGGTGGTGAGCGAACTCAATCCTTGTGTCGCGCGCTTTCGCGCGTCCGTCGGCGTGAAGGCGGAGCGAAAGGTGGCGCCGAGCGCGCTGCGCGGCACCAGGTAATAGGGCGCAATGTCGCCGTTGAAGACGGCAAGCGTGCCGACTTCGCCGGGAATGGGGTGATCGGCGAAGAATCGCCCGACGAGATCGTTGGCGTTGCCGATCCCCGTCTTCATCACGTCGTTCGAGGCGAGCAAGAGCCGGGCATTCTCGATGCCGCCGACCGCGACGACGACGTACTTTGCCGCGATCTTGAAATGCTTGCCTGTGAGTGTGGCGACATCGACGTGATCGACATGCCCCGCGTCGTGGCTGAGCCGGATGCCGGTAACATTGGCGTGCAGCATCACGTTGAGGTTGCGGACCCGTTTCAGATCGTCGCCATAACGATCGCCGAAATGTGTCGGCAAATCGGAGTCGCGCGTTTTGCTGTACTGGAAATAGGTGGTGAAGACGCCGCCTTTGCCGAGCGCAAGCGGGTTGGCGTTCTGTGCCTGGCTCCACTTTTTTGGCTGGTCGTAAATAAAGGGACCGGCTTCCACCAGCGCTTGCGCGCGGTCGAAATAAGGCTCGAGATCCTTGCGTGCGATCGGCCAGCCGGAATGCGGCACCCAGGAGCGCGGCTCGAAATCGATTTCGTCCAGCGGCCGGCACCATCCGCCCCAGTGATTGGTGCTGCCGCCGAGATAGCGCAGGCGCGATCCTTCAAGGTGCAAATAGGGCACGCCGGTTTCGCTGCCCGCCTTGTACAGCGCCTGTGTGCGCGCGTTGAAATCGGTGCCGCCGCTTTCCAGCATGAGCACCTTGATCGGCATGTTGGCAAGCGCAAGCGCCAGCGAAATGCCCGCAGCACCGCCGCCGACGATCAGCAGGTCCGTTTGAAGATTGGCACCCGATGCGACAGTTCGGGCGTCGATGAATGCGCGCAATTGGAGCCTTTCTCGAACAGGACTCCCGCGCCCCATGCGGGATTCGGAAATTCTAGTCTAGGTCCGTCTCAAAAGTCTGTCGTGAAATTCCGTACAGCCTTCTCTCGCTTCGCGAGCGAAGGCTGGTGGAGCCAAGCGGGATCGAACCGCTGACCTCCTGCATGCCATGCAGGCGCTCTCCCAGCTGAGCTATGGCCCCACTCGGAAGACAGACTGCAGAAGACGGGAATCATCCCAGCTTTCCGATGCCTGTTTTCCGTAATCCGTATTGCGTTACCGCTCGTCCTTGGCGATGTCGGGATCGATGATGCCGCTGACGTCGCTGCCTTCGTCTTCCTCTTCTTCCAGAAGCCCGGCGTCTTCGCCGTCCTCGTCGCTTACATCGTCTTCGCCTTCAATGTCGGCGATTT
Source organism: Rhizomicrobium sp. (assembly GCA_036489635.1). Lineage (GTDB taxonomy): Bacteria > Pseudomonadota > Alphaproteobacteria > Micropepsales > Micropepsaceae > Rhizomicrobium. Next base: position 34,679 of record DASXFK010000008.1, read on the forward strand.
CCTCGGCTTCGGGATCGACAACGGACATGCCGGCATCTTCCGGCTCGGGCTCGGCGGTGTCTTCCTCTTCGTCCTCGTCATCGGCCACCACGATGGCAGCTTCGCCTTCCACGGCATCGACGACACCGGCTTCTTCAGCCTCCTCCGTCTCCTCGGCCTCTTCTTCGTCCTCCTCTTCGCGCTCGGCGACGGGCTCGGACTGGACGGGTTCGGGCTGGCGCGGACGGCGCTGCTTGTAGAGCGACTCGGGCTCGAACGCGAAAGCGCATTTCGGGCACTCGATCGGACGCTTCTGGAGATCGTAGAAACGTACGCCGCAAGAGGGGCAGACGCGCTTTATACCGAGATCAGCCTTGACCAATGTGATGCTTCCCGCGTGA
>DASXFK010000138.1:0-20877 GCA_036489635.1 Rhizomicrobium sp.
GACACGATCAGGAAGTAGCCGGGGAAATCCATGCGCGTGATGACGCCGAGCTCGAACGCGAGCCGGTCACGATAGACTTTCTCTTCGGCGTGCAAGCCGTGTTTGGCGAGGCGGCGGGTCAACCCCGCTTCGGCCTGCATCTGCAATTCATCCGCGGTGGAAAGGCCGGACTCGGGCACGAATTTCGGCAGGATGGGATCGCGTTTCTTCGGCCGGAAGGCGCAGCGCCTGGCGATCTCGATGGTGTTGTCGACGGCCTCCGGCAGATCGGCGAACTGCGCCGCCATCTCCGCCGCGCTCTTGAAGCGATGCTCGCGCGTCAGCCGCTTGCGATCCTGTTGTGAGACGTAAGTACCGTCCGCGATGCAGAGCAGCGCGTCGTGCGCTTCATACATGTCGGCTTTGCCGAAATGCACATCGTTGGTGGCGACAAGCGGGATGTCTTTCGCGTAGGCGAGTTCGAGCAGCTTGTCTTCCGCCGCGCGTTCTTCCGGCAAACCGTGGCGCTGCAATTCGATATAGAGCCGGTTGCCGAAAATCCCGTGCAGCTTGTCGAGCAGCGCGGTGGCCGCATCGGGCTGGCCTTCGACGATGAGCTTGTTCAGCGGGCCGCCCGGACCACCCGTGAGTGCGATCAACCCTTCCGCATGTTCGGCCAGATCCTTCGCCTTCACATGCGGCCAGTCGCCGGGTTCGGCGCCGAGATAAGCGCGGCTCAGAAGCTTCGACAGGTTGCGATAGCCAACATCGTTCTGCACCAGCAGCGGAAGGAACGGCGGCTTGGCGCGGCTGCCAAGAGGTGCGGCGGCATCGTCCATCTCGACGGAAACCAGCGCGCCGGTAATGGGCTGCACGCCCTCTTTCGCCAGCGTCTCGCTGATTTCGAAGGCGCCGAACAGGTTGTTGGAGTCGGTCACCGCGACGGCCGGCATGCCTGTGTCCCGCGCCAGCTTGGCGAGCTCCTTGGCTTGGAGCGCGCCTTCCAGCAGCGAATAGGCGCTTTTCACCCGCAAATGCACGAACGACGCCGGCTTGCGCTCAGCCATTCCCACCGATTCCCTTTTTCGAGAGGCTATCTCAATGCGTGGCCGCTAACGCCTCCAGAAGCGCGAGGCGCGGCCGCAATCCACAGATAGGATCAGGCGGCGAACATCGCCATATGCGTGGCCAGTACAAATGAGCTGGCGATGAAAACGATCAGTCCCGCGCCCGCTGCCGCATCTTTCACCCAAGCCATCAGTTCCTCCGTCTCCATCAGAGGGATATGTTCTTCTATCGTTCTCATATTGTCAAGAACAAAACGGGATCGATATATAGGGGTGGCCAGGCGCATGGACCCCTAACGCGTGATCCGCCACCTCGGCTCCAATAACAGTTGCGGCCGTGCGGGAGGTTGCCTTCGCGGCAGGTCTGCCGTGCGGGCAGGGACGCATTTCGGCGAGTGTGTTATAACACACACTACAGGAGGGCCGGATGGTCAGGCGATTCTATCCCGCGGTTCTGGAGCGCGGCGCGAAGGAAACCTTCGCGGTGTGGTTTCCGGATTTCCCGGATTGTGTAGCGGGTGGCCGCTCGCAAGAGGACGCTGTCGCCAAAGGGGAACGCGCCTTGGCGGTCTCGGTGGAGAGACTCTCGGAGAAGGACTGGTCGCTGCCCGAGCCGACACCGTTCGAAAAGATCGTGATCCCCAAGGGCGCGCGCTTCGTCGCGTTCTTCGCCGTCGGGGTGGATCCGCCCAAGCCGTCCGAGCGCGTGAACATCTATCTGCCGAAAGGCCTGCTCTCGCGCGCCGACGAACGTGCCGCGGAACTGGGCATGAGCCGCTCCAGCTTCTTCGGGCTGGCGATCAGCACGCTGATCGGCTTGGGCTCGAAAGCAGGCTTGCAAGGCTTACGCATGGCTCGCGCGGAAGCACGGCGCATCGTGGTGCCGGATGGCAAGAAGCCGCGCTAGGCTTTCGCGGTCAGCTTGCCCGCGTCGGCCAGCCGTCCGTCTTGCAGCACCAGCGCGCGGTCCATTTTTGCCGCCAGCTCGAAATTGTGTGTGGCGACAAGCGCGGCGAGGCCTTCAAGCCGCACCAGCTTCACCAGCGCATCGAATACGCCGCCGGCCGTGCGCGAATCGAGATTGCCTGTCGGTTCATCCGCCAGTAGCAGGCGCGGATGGTTGGCGATGGCGCGCGCGATGGCGACGCGCTGCTGCTCGCCGCCGGATAGCTGCGCCGGGCGATGCTCGATGCGTTCGCTCAAGCCCATGATGCCGAGCAGGCGCGCGGCTTCGGCTTCGGCATCTTTCTTTTTCACGCCGGCGATGAGCTGCGGCATCACCACGTTCTCCAGCGCGGAGAATTCCGGCAGCAGATGATGCGCCTGATAGACGAAGCCGATCGTCTCGCGGCGCAGGCGCGTGCGTTCGCCCTCGGAAAGTTTCGACGCCGGCGCGCCGGAGAGTACGATCTCGCCCTCGCTGGGCGCCTCCAGCAATCCGGCGATGTGCAGCAGAGAGGATTTGCCCGCGCCGGATTGCCCGACCAGCGCCACCAACTCGCCCGGCTTGATGGCCAGCGACACGTTGCGGAAAATCTCGAGCGTGCTCTCGCCTTGCCGGAACCGGCGCGTGACGTTATCGAGCCTGAGCGCGGATGAGCCGGCCGCGTCACTCATAGCGCAGCGCCTCCACCGGATCGAGACGCGCCGCGCGCCACGACGGATAAAGCGTGGCGATCACCGAGAGGAACAGCGCCATCGCCACCACTTCGATCACCTCTGTCGTGTCCATGCGCGCCGGGATGCGGCTGAGGAAATAGATCGTGGAATTGAAAAGGTCTGTGCCGGTCAGACGCGTGAGGAATTCGCGGATGGATTCTATATTGGCGCAGAATAAGACGCCCAGAACCAGGCCCAGAAACGTGCCGGCCACGCCAATGCTCGCGCCGGCAATGAAAAAGACGCGCATCACCGCGCCCCGCGTGGCGCCCATCGTGCGCAGGATTGCAATGTCGCCGGATTTGTCCTTCACCAGCATCACCATGCCGGAAACGATGTTGAGCGCCGCCACCAGAATGATCAGCGACAGGATGAGAAACATCACGTTCTTCTCCACCTGCACGGCGGTGAAAAGATTGGTGTCCATGTCTTGCCAGGTGGCGATGCGGCCATAAGGGCCGGCCGCGTTCTGCAGCGCCACGATCTTGCTGTTGATGGCATCGGGATCGTCAGTCATGACCTCGAGCCCGCTGACGCTGTTGTCCATGTTGAAATAGAGCTGCGCTTGCGGCAACGGCATGAACACGAATGAGGAATCGTATGTGCTCATGCCGATGCGGAAGGTGCCGACGATGGTGTAAGTCTTCACGCGCGGCGTGCTGCCGAACGGGGTGATATTGCCCCGCGCCGCGATGAGGGTGATGGAATCTCCCGGCCGCAGATTGAGCTTCGTCGCGAGCCCCTGACCGACGATAACGCTGTCGTCGCCCTTAAAGCGCGCAAACGCACCGTCGGACAGCGAATTGTAGACCATCGACAGCGATTTGAGATCGGCCGGACGGATACCGCGCACCAGGACGCCGGCGCTGACGCCATTGGTGCTGGCCATCACCTGACCGTCGACGATCGGCGAGACATGCACGACGCCGGGCACGCCGCGCACGCGGGCCGCGATGGCGTCGAAGTCCGGCAGATTGCCGCCGGCGCCTTGCACCACCGCATGACCATTCAAGCCCAGAATGCGGGCGAGCAGATCGTGACGAAAGCCATTCATCACCGCCATCACGATGATGAGCGTGGCGACGCCGAGTGCGATGCCGATCAAAGAAATCAGCGAGATGACAGAGACGAAGCCCTCCTTGCGCCGCGACCGCAAATATCGCAAGGCGATCATCCACTCGAAATAAGAGAACGGCCCTGCGCCTTTGCGCGCGGGTCTGTCCTGCGCCGCCGGCGGCACAACGATCGGCGGTTTGCTGCCGCGCGTCCCAAAATTTGCGCGCGCCTCGGACATTCAGGCGGCGAACTTCATTTTGATGCCGAGGGCATGAACGACTTTAAGCACTGTATCTATCTTTGGATTGCCGTCTTTTGAGAGCGCTTTGTAAAGGCTCTCGCGCCCAAGGCCCGTTTTTCGCGAAACCTCCGCCATTCCCTTCGCACGCGCGACAACGCCAAGCGCGTGCGCAACAAGGGCTGGATCGCCGATTTCGAACACGGCCTCGAGGTATTCCGCGATGTCCTTCGCAGTCTTCAGATAGTTTGCGGTGTCGTAACGACGCGTCTTTAGCTTTGCCACGGTCACTTCTGCGCCGCCAGTTCTATCGCCCTGGTGATATCCCTCTTCTGCGAGCGTTTGTCTGTGCCCGCGCGCAACAGGATCACTCGCCTCCCGCTTCGACTGAAATGCACTCGATATCCCCGTCCGTAATCGATCCGCATCTCGGATACGCCGGAACCGACCCCGCTCAAACATCGATGTATCCTATAGGATACGTCATGTCAAGCCTTGGTGAACTTGTTGAGAACAGCGTCGGGACTCATTTCTTCCTTGGCGCCGCTCGCGCGGTTCTTCACCTCGACAACGCCCTTCTCCAGCCCGCGCGGGCCGATGACGAGTTGCCAGGGGAGGCCGATGAGGTCGGCGCTGGCGAATTTGCCGCCGGGGCGTTCGTTGGTGTCATCGTAGAGGACATCTTTTCCCGCCGCCTTCAGCCTGGCATAGAGACCTTCGCACGCGGCATCCGTCTTCGCGTCGCCCGATTTGAGATTGATGAGCGCGATGTCGAATGGCGCGACGGGCTCGGGCCAGACGATGCCAGCGTCGTCATGGCTCGCTTCGACGATCGCGCCCACAAGCCGCGAGACACCGATGCCGTAAGAGCCGCCCTGCACAGCAACGTCCTTGCCGTCCGGACCCGTGACCACAGCTTTCATGGGCTTGGAGTATTTGTCGCCGAAGTAGAACACCTGCCCCACCTCGATGCCGCGCGCGCTCATGCGCTTGTCTTCCGGCACTTCCTTTTCGAAGCGCTCTTCATCGTGCACATCGGACGTGGCGGCATAGAGCGCGGTGCGTTGCGCCACGATCTGCGAAAGGTCGGAATCGAAATCGACGTCCTCGCCCGGCACCGGCATGTCGAGCAGATCCTTGTGGCAATAGACCTGGCTCTCGCCGGTTTCCGCCAGCACGATGAATTCGTGGCTGAGATCGCCGCCGATGGGGCCCGTCTCGGCACGCATCGGAATAGTCGTCAGCCCCATGCGCCGGAACGCGCGCAAGTAAGCGACATACATCTTGTTGTAGGAGCGGCGCGCGCCTTCGGCGTCCAGATCGAAGGAGTACGCGTCCTTCATCAGAAATTCGCGGCCGCGCATCACGCCGAAACGCGGGCGAACCTCGTCGCGGAATTTCCACTGGATGTGATACAGGTTCAGCGGCAGCGACTTGTACGAGCGGACATAGGCGCGGAAAATTTCCGTGATCATGTCCTCGTTGGTCGGGCCGTAAAGCAGTTCGCGCTCGTGGCGGTCTTCGATGCGAAGCATCTCGGGACCGTAGGCGTCGTAACGGCCGGTCTCTTTCCACAGTTCGCTCGGCTGCAAGGTGGGCATCAGCAGCTCGACGGCGCCGGCGCGGTCCATCTCCTCGCGCACGATCTGCTCGATCTTTTTCAGCACGCGAAAACCCAGCGGCAGCCACGCATAAATGCCCGCGGCCTCCTGCCGGATCATGCCGGCGCGCAGCATCAGCCGGTGCGAAACGATCTGGGCCTCGGAGGGCGTTTCCTTCAGGACGGGGAGGAAAAAGCGGGACAGGCGCATGGCGTTCCGGGTGATTTGCTGCGTTGCACAATCATACGGAACGGCGCGCGGAAGGGCAAATGCGACGGCTATTCGCCAATCGGCTGCATGGGCTGAAAGGCGATGCGTGGCCCCATGTCGTCTATCAGCGTTTTGACATCGACCGGCGCAGGCGCCTTGGCGGGACGAGCGTTCAGCCGCTCCAGCGCCGCCAGGGTATAGTTCATCGGCGCCGTCACGTCCGGCGTGATCTGATTGCGCAAAACCTGCTCGGCCCTGTACCAGCGGCGCTTGTTGTCCGCGTCGGGGCAGCTTGCCGCCGCGTCTCCGGTTTCGCCCCAGCGGTGCTCGATACAATCGTAAGGGTCGAACGACATGGCGTAGAGGCGATGAACGAGGTCGTCGAAATTGAGCGTCACCGGCACTTTGGCAGAACTGAGATAGGTCACGCCGCAATGGCGTGTTTCCTGGCGATAGACCTTTCGCAGGTCCGCCTGCAGATCGAGGCCGTCGTAAACGATGCGCGGATCGCGCCGCTGCCAAAGCTTCAGCATGCCCGAAAGGTCGCGATAGGACTGCGCGAAGATTGCCTTGATGCGACCGTCGCGCATGGGCGTCGCGTAGGATTCCCAGGTGCCGTCCGGCGAAGCATAGATATTGCCCGGCAGGCGGTCGGGATGCGGCTTGTTCTGGGTGCCGTCCGCGATCGCCTGGTCGACGCTTTGCGCGCGGTCGCCGAACTCCTTGCACATCTCGCGCAAGGTCGTCTTGAATTCGTAGATTGGGTTGTAGCTCATATCGCCGCCGGAAACCGCGGCGCGCACATACTCGAAATAGCCCAGATCGACTCCGTTATAGGCAAACTTCGCAGCCGTGGGCTTTTCTGGGGCAGCATCGGCGGTGCCTGTATATTGAACGAGCGAGTAGCTCGAAATGTCGGCATCGCGATCGAGCTCGATATGGCCGCCGATGAGATGACCTTGCGCATCGCGGTGCGCGCCGACCAGCCGCTGCGGCCGCCAATCCTTGAAGCCGCCGCCCAGTGAGGCAGGGGGCTGGCCGAACTGCGCGCCATAGACGTCGCGCGCGATGGAGAAATCCGGACTGGCGCCGAAATAATGGATGCGTCCATCCGCATCGACGCGATAGACGATGGCCGCGTGGCCATTCACGTCATAGATCACCGTTCCCGGCTTGATCGTCTGCGGCGACAGCGCCGGCGAATAGAAATCCGGCTGGATGCGGCCTTCTTTGTCGGCCGCCTGGCGATATGTGGCACTCGAAACCGACGACATCACCGCGCGCATCGCGGCCGGTCCGTCGATGCCGTCGCCATGATCGAGGAACGCATAGCGCGAGATCGCGCGATTGCCGTCCTTGGAAAAGCGCAGATCGGCGCCTTTGCCGGCGATGCCATTCACGAAGCTGAACGGCAAGCCATGCTTCCAGGCGTAGTAGGCCCGCAAAAAGTACACGAATTTGGCGCAATCCGCATCGACGTCGAAGCCGGTTGGATCGCTCGCACGGTAAGGATTTGCGGCGCTGCGCATGCAGCTCTCCGTCGAGCTGCAGATGTCGTCGCCGATCGATTGCACGAATTTCCCGAAGCCGATTTCATCGGCGGCACTCCAATGATCTTTTGTGATGTACCATTTGTCAGCCGTCGCATGCGCAGGGGACGCAAACAAAAGCGCAAGCAATGCGACGCAAACCCAACGCACGATATATCTCGAACCCAAATGTGTCGCGGAGACAACGCGTGTGATCGCATGCGGTTTAATTCTGAGCGGCGGTACGCGACAAATCCCATTGTTTATCGCGTTTAACGATCAAATGGTTCGCCACTCATTTGCGAATCGCTGCAACGGACAAGCGCGTGCAGCGTTAATCCCAGAGGTACGCGGAATGGCGTGGACAAACGCTAAAGATCGAGAACGTGCGTCGCGATCAGCGTGTAAAAGATCGCGAACACCACGACCGCGATGACCGTGGCCCAAGCCATCTTGAGCAGAAGCCGCGGATTTTGCGGGGCGCCGGTATTGGCGTCGACCTGGTCCAGGCCAACCGGAAGAAGACAGAGCAGCGACAGAAACCAGGCGCCGGCAAAGGCGCTCAGAAGAACCGCCCAATGTACCGCGACGGTGATCACGCCTGTTCCAGTTCGACCAGCGTGCCGACGAAGTCCTTCGGATGCAGGAAGATGACCGGCTTGCCATGTGCGCCGATGCGCGGCTCGCCGGTGCCGGTGATGGTGGCGCCCGCCTTCTTCATCTGGTCGCGCGCGGCATAGATGTCGTCCACTTCGTAGCAGACGTGATGCATGCCGCCGTTCGGGTTCTTCTCCAGGAACTTCGCGATGGGGGAATTGTCGCCCAGCGGTTCCAGCAATTCGATCTTGGTGTTGCCAAGATCGACGAACACCGTCGTCACGCCATGATCGGGCTGCGCCACCTCGCCGGAAACCTTGCCGCCCAGCGTGTCGCGATACACCGCGGCAGCTTTCTTGATGTCCTTCGTCGCAATGGCGACATGATTCAAACGACCGATCATGCGAAACTCCAAATCAAATCAATTGTCATGGCCCGGCTTGACCGGGCCACCCAGCAGGGACGCGTCTGCGTCCCAATAGAGTCCTTCTCGCACGCCGACGCGCGCTCGCTGGGTGGCCCGATTAAATCGGGCCATGACAAAGAAAGCTACACCCAAACAATCTCCACCCGTGTCACAGGCTTTTTGCCCCAGGCGTCGTTGGCGGCGCGGCGGGCGGCGCGTCGGACTTGCTCCTGCAAATCCTCTTCGCTGCCCTTCTTGGGATTATAGCGGCGCACGGTTTCGTCCACCGCCGCGCGCACCTGCGTCTGCACGCTCTCCGGAACGCCTTCGAGAAACAACGCCGCCTCGCCCGCGATGCGGCCCTTCTGATCCAGCGGCAGCGTAATGCCGATGAAGCCCGCGAAGGCCAGCGCGCGACGGTTGCGCGTGAGGTTGGCGCCCGCCTCCGTCATCACGCGGCCATCCATATAGATGCGGCCCGAGGGCACTTCATCGATCACAGCCGCGCGGCCCGGCGCGAGGCGCAGCATGTGGCCGTTCTCGATCACCACCGCCTGCGGCACCTGCAGCGAGCGCGCCAGCCGCGCATGTTCCGTCATGTGGCGCAGCTCGCCATGCACGGGCACGGCGATCTGCGGGCGCACCCAGCGATACATCTGAGACAATTCCTCGCGACACGGATGGCCGGAGACGTGGACGAAATGATCCTCCACGGTCAGCACCTCCACGCCCAGCGCGGAAAGCTGATTGTGCAGCTCGTGAATGGGAATGTCGTTGCCGGGGATGATGCGCGAGGAGAAGATCACTGCGTCGCCTTGGCCCAAAGTGACGCTCGGATGATCGCCGCGCGCAATCCGCGCCAATGCAGCCCGCGGCTCGCCCTGTGAGCCGGTGCAGAGATAGAGTACGCGGTTCGCGGGCAGACGATCCGCTTCCTCTTCATCGATGAAGCGCGGGAAGCCGTCCATATATCCCGTCTCGCGCGCCGCGCCCGTGATGCGATGCATCGAGTAGCCGATCAGCGCGACCTGCCGGCCATGCGCCTTCGCCGCCTGCGCCACGCTTTGCAGCCGCGCGAGGTTAGACGCGAAACCTGTGACCGCGACTTTGCCCTTCAACGTGCCGATGAGCTGCGTGAGGCCTTTCTTCACGTCGGCTTCCGAGCCGGAATGGCCCTGCACCAATGCGTTGGTGGAGTCGCACACCATCGCCAGCACGCCTTCGTCGCCGATGCGGCGGAACGCGGCTTCGTCCGTCGCCTCGCCAATCAGCGGATCGGGATCGAGCTTCCAGTCTCCCGTGTGCATGACCGTGCCAAGCGGCGTGCGGATGACCAGCGCGTTTGGCTCGGGAATGGAATGGGTGATGGAATGGAACTCGACGTCGAACGGGCCGATCTTGATTTTGCCGCCGAGGCGAATGACGCGCGGGCGTTCCGGCAAGCCGGCTTCCGCCAGCTTGTCTTCCATCAGCCGGGCGGTGAACGGCGTGGCGTACATCGGGCAGCGCAGTTGCGGCCACAGCCAGCCAATGGCGCCGATGTGATCCTCATGCGCATGCGTCAGCACCATGCCCAGCACATCTTCCGCCCGTTCCGCGAGGAAGCGGATGTCCGGCATGATGATGTCGACGCCCGGCGTGTCGGTCTCGCGGCCGAACAGCACGCCGCAATCGACAACGATCCATTTGCGCGCGTTGGGCGGCCCGAAACCATAAGCGTTGAAGTTCATGCCGATCTCGCCCGCGCCGCCAAGCGGGAGAAGGACAAGTTCGTCTTCCTGGCCGGAAGACGGCATCAAGCGGACTTCTTCGCGTTGCGCGCGTAGATCATGACAAGGCCGCGGATGGTGAGGTCGGGATCGAGGTGGTCGATCGCCTGGGTCTGGCGGTGGAACGGATTGGCGAGGCCTCCGGTTCCGATCACCGTCATGGGCTTGCCGTATTCTTCCTTGATGCGCGCGATCAGCCCCTCGATCAGGCCGATATAACCCCAGAACAGGCCGGACTGCATCGCCGGCACCGTGTCTTTGCCGATGACGTTCTGCGTGCGGCCCACCGCGACGCGCGGCAGCATCGCGGCCGCCTGATGCAACGCCTCCGCCGACACGTTCACGCCCGGCGCGATGACACCGCCTTCGTAATCGCCGTTGGCGCCGATGATATCGAAGGTCGTGGCCGTGCCGAAATCGACGACGATGAGCGCGCCCTTGTAAGAGGCATGCGCCGCCACCGCGTTCACCAGGCGGTCGGCGCCGACCGCGGCGGGACGATCTGTCAGAATCTCGATGCCCAGATCGACTTCGGCGTCGCCCACCACCAGCGCATCGCATTTCAGATAGCGGCGGCAGAACATGCGCAAATCGAACAGTGCGGCAGGCACCACGGTGGCCACAATCGCGGCATCGATGTCCGCGAAGCTCAGGTTCGCGAGTTGCAGCAACGGATTGAGCAGCACGGCATATTCGTCGGCGGTGCGCGTGGTTTCGGTGACGGCGCGCCATTCCGCGCGCAATTCCTGGCCGTCATGCACGGCGAAGACGATATTGGTGTTCCCGGCGTCAATGGCGAGCAGCATGGTTATACCGTTCGCTCGCTACGCTTTGCCGCCAACACACATTCCGTCATGGCCGGGCCTGTCCCGGCCACCCATAAACACCTTGATGCAAAGAGATCATGGGTGGCCGCCACGAGGGCGGCCATGACGACGTTTGGTTGGGATGGGCGACACATCAAAAGAAAACTTCCCCCGCAGAGATCGTTCGAACGCGTCCATTTTCGCGCAGGACCAGCGCGCCCGTGGCGTCGATGCCTTCGAACACGCCGGAGGTTTCCTCGTTCGTCAGGCGCGCACGGATGCGCGTGCCCAGCCCCGCGGCGCGCGCGAGCCAGGCGTCGTGGATGGGAGAAAAGCCCTTCGTCATCCAGACGTCATACCATTTCGCGAAGCCGCTCGCGAGTTGGCCGAGCGCATCGGACGGCGTGGGTGCCGCTACGCCAAGCGCCGCGAGCGACGTTGCCGGGAACTCGGTATCCGGCGGGAAATGCGCAAGGTTCATGCCGATGCCGATGGCGAGGAACGACAACGCGCCATCCGCGCCGCTGGCGGACTCCAGCAAGATGCCTGCGAGCTTCTTGCCGTTTGCCAACACATCGTTGGGCCATTTCACTTTGATGTCGGCGCCGGGCGCGAAACTTGACGCGGCGTCCGCGGCTGCGATGGCGGCAACAAAGGAAAGCTGCGCACATTCTGCCGCCGGTTTCGATGGCGAAATCAGCAGCGTGGCGGAGAGATTGCCGATCGGCGAAACCCAGGCGCGCCCGCGACGGCCTCGCCCCGCGGTTTGGCGGCCAGCGGTTATCCAGATGGGGCCCCGATGGCCACTCGCGGCGAGACGGCGCGCTTCCTCGTTGGTCGAGTCGATCTCGTCGAAGCTTTTGAGTGCGGTGCCTTGCGGCCAACTCACGGCACCAGCGACCTTGCCGCCTGCTCCGCCGCACCCGCCACAGGCGCCACCGCGAAGATGAAAAACACTACCAGGAACGCCGCCGCCGTGAGGACAGAGCCGAGCTTGGTGCGTATCTCGCTGTCGAAGCCGGGCCCTGCGTCGTCGAAATAGATCACCTTCACGACGCGCAGATAATAAACGAGGCCCACTACGCTCGCGAGCACGCCGAGGATCGCGGGAATATAGAGATGCGCCTCGATCGCCGACATGAAGATGTAGAACTTGGCGAAGAACCCGGCCAGTGGCGGCAGGCCTGCGAGGCTCAGCATGAAGATGGAGAACGCCAGCGCCAGCTTGGGTTGCGTGCGGCCGAGCCCTGCGAGATCGGAAATGTTCTCGCGCATCTCGCCGTCGCGGCGCATGCACAGGATGCAAGCGAACACGCCGGCATTGGTGACGAGATAGATCAGCAGATAAAGCAGCACGCTCTTCACACCGTCGGTGTTTGCAGCGGCGAGCCCCAGCAGCGCGTAACCCATATGGCCGATGGAGCTGTAAGCCATCAGACGCTTGATGTTGGTCTGGCCGATGGCGGCAAACGCGCCCAGCGCCATCGACAGCACGGAGATGGCGATGATGACCTGCTGCCACTGGTGGATCGCGTCCGGGAACGCCTCCAGCATCACGCGCAGGAACAGCGCCATCGCTGCCACCTTTGGCGACATGGAGAAGTAAGCGGTGATCGGCGTGGGGGCGCCTTCGTAAACGTCGGGCGTCCACATGTGGAACGGCACGGCGGACACCTTGAACGCCAGCCCCACGATCATGAACACGATGCCGAAGACGATGCCGATGCCGACATGCGTGGCGGACAGCACATGCGCGATGGCCGCGAAGTCGGTGGTGCCGGTGAAGCCGTAAATCAGCGAGATGCCGTACAGCATCATGCCGGACGACAGCGCGCCGAGGACGAAATATTTCAACCCCGCTTCGCTGGAGCGCAGCACGTCGCGCTGAAACGCGGCCAGCACGTAGAGCGACAGGCTCTGCAACTCCAGCCCCATATAGAGCGCGATGAAGTTGGAGGCCGAGACCATCAGCATCATGCCGAGCGTGGAGGTCAGCACCAGAACGGGGAATTCGAAATTCGCCAAGCCCTGATCGGCGAGGAAATCCTGCGCCATGAACAGCGTGATGAACGAGCCCAGAAGGATCAGCAGCTTGGCGTAGCGCGCGAAGCCATCCATCACGAAGGCGCCGCCGAACGCGTGGATTTCGTGCGTCGACGGCATGGCGACGAACCAAGCGGTGATGAGCAGCGCGATCAATGCCAGCGCGGAGATCAGGCCAAGCTCGCGCGCGCCGCGCGGGTTGGCCATGCGGATCGGCTCTTCGCCGGTGCGGATACCGACCATGCGGCGCGCGGCTTCGGTGGCATAGACCATCTGACCCTGCCCGGCCTGCCCGAGGGCGCCGACCAGCAGCAGCAGCAACGCGCCGCCGGCGACGATCAGTTCGGGCAGCAAGACCGCCAGATCGGTCGAGATGTGGCTCATCGCGCGGCCTCTTTCACGCTCGACGCATGCTGATCGTACGCCAGCGCCAATTTATTGGTGTCGATCAGGTGGGCGACGGAGGCGCTGGTCACGCGGAACACGAAGTTCGGATAGACGCCCATGACGATCGTGGCGATCACCAGCGGCGCCAATATCGCGATCTCGCGCATGGACAAGTCCTTGATCGTCATCAGCGCCGGCTTTACCAGCTTGCCGAAGATGATGCGGCCGTAGAGATAGAGCATGTAAGCCGCCGAGAGGATCACGCCCGTCGCGGCGAAGATCACCACCCAGGTGTTGATCTGGAACGTGCCCAGCATGGTGAGGAATTCGCCCACGAAGCCGCTCGTGCCCGGCAAGCCGACATTGGCCAAGGTGAATACCATGAAGCATGCCGCGTACATCGGCATTCGCTCGACCAATCCGCCATAGGCCGCGATCTCACGCGTGTGCATGCGGTCGTAGATCACGCCGACGCAAAGGAAGAGCGCGCCGGAGACGACGCCGTGGCTGAGCATCTGGAAGATACTGCCTTCCACGCCCTGATGGGTGAGCGCGAAGATTCCCATGGTCACGAAACCCATATGCGCGACGGACGAATAAGCGATGAGCTTTTTCATGTCCTCCTGCGCCAGCGCGACGAAAGAGGTGTAGATGATCGCCACCACCGACAGCACGAAGATAAAGGGCGTGAACTCGGCGGTGGCGCTGGCGAACATCGGCAGCGAGAAGCGCAGAAAGCCGTAGCCCCCCATCTTCAGCAGGATCCCGGCGAGGATCACCGAGCCCGCGGTGGGCGCCTCGACATGCGCATCGGGTAGCCAGGTGTGCACCGGCCACATCGGCATCTTCACCGCGAAGCTCGCGAAGAATCCGATCCACAGGAAGGTCTGCATCGCCACCGGGAAATGCGCGGTGTTGAGCAACGTCTCAATGTCGGTGGTGCCGCTGTAAAGATACATCCACAGAATCGCGAGCAGCATCAACACCGAGCCGGCGAAAGTGTAGAGGAAGAACTTGAACGTCGCGTAGATGCGCCGTTTGCCGCCCCACACCCCGATGATGAGGAACATGGGGATCAAGCCGCCCTCGAAGAAGACGTAGAACAGCACCAGATCCAGCGCCGTGAATACGCCGATCATCATGGTTTCGAGCAACAGGAACGCGATCATGTATTCGGGCACGCGATCCTGAATCGATTTCCAACTCGCCAGGATGCAGAACGGCATGAGGAACGCGGTCAGCACCACGAACAGCATGGAAATACCGTCGACGCCGACGTGATAGGAGATGCCGCCGCCCAGCCAGCTTGCCTGCTCCTGGAACTGGAAGGCCGAAGAGGTGGGGTCGAACATCGCCCACATGTAGATCGCGACCGCGAGATTGCCGAGCGTCGAGATCAGCGCCACCCAACGCGCGCTTTTCGCCAGGGTCTCCGGCTTGCCGCGCATGACCAGAATGAACAGCGCGCCAACCAGCGGCAGGAAATTCGAGATCGAAAGAATGGGGATGTGGCTCATCTCGTCACCACGAACCAGGTCACGAATGCCACCACCCCGATCAGCATGGCGAAGGCGTAAGAGTAGATGTAGCCGTTTTGCAGCCGCACCGCGCCGCGCGTCACGTCCAGCGTGCGCGCGGCGATGGCGTCAGGCCCTAGCCCGTCGATGATCTTGCCGTCGCCGACTTTCCACAAGGTACGCGCGAGCCAGAACGTGGGGCGCACGAAGAGAAAGTCATACAGCTCGTCGAAATACCATTTGTTGTAGAGGAATTCGTAGAGCAGCCCCTTCTTCGCGGCCATCTTCGGCGGCAGATCGGGATGCAGCACATAATAGTAAAACGCGATTGCGAAGCCGATGATGGTGAGGATGATCGGCGACAGCTCCGCCCACAGCGGCACTTCCGCGCCTGTCGCGTGATGGCCGGACACGGCGCCCAGCGCGGTGCGCCAGAACCCGTTGGCCATGCCGCCCACGAACAGGTTGTCGAAGATCGCGCCGGCGAACAGCGCGCCGACGGCCAATAGCGCCAGCGGCACCAGCATCGTCAGCGGCGACTCGTGAACGTCGGAAAGCTTGATGGGGCCATGGTCGTCATGCCCCGCCGGCTCATCGTGCGTGTGGTGGGAATCCGAATGCTCCAGATGCTGCTGCGCGCCGCGATAAGGACCGTGGAAGGTCATCAGGAACTGGCGCCAGGAGTAGAATGACGTCATGCCCGCCGCGAGCAGCGTGAGCGTGAAGGCATAAACCGCCATCGGCGAATGCGACAGGAACGTGGCGTTGATAATCCCGTCCTTGGAATAGAAGCCGGACGTTCCCACGCCAAGCAGCGGAATGCCCACGCCGGTCAGCGACAAATTGCCGATCAGCATCATCGCCCAGGTGAACGGAAGGTACTTGGCCAGTCCGCCCATCTTGCGCATGTCCTGCTCGTGATGCAGCGAGGTGATGACCGCGCCGGCGCAGAGGAAGAGCAGCGCCTTGAAGAAGGCGTGGGTGAACAGATGGAACATCGCGTTGCCGTAAGCCGACACGCCGGCGGCCGCGAACATGTAGCCGAGCTGCGAGCAGGTGGAGTACGCGATCACGCGTTTGATGTCGTTCTGGAACAGGCCGACAGACGCGGCGAAGAACGCCGTGGTGGCGCCGATGAACGTCACGAACTCCAACGCCTTGGGCGCGAGCTCATACATCGGCGAGCAGCGGCAGACGAGGAACACGCCGGCCGTCACCATTGTCGCGGCGTGGATCAGCGCGGAGACGGGGGTGGGGCCTTCCATCGCGTCCGGCAGCCAGGTGTGGAGCAGGAACTGCGCCGACTTGCCCATCGCGCCCACGAACAGCAGCAGGCAGAGCGTGGTCATGACGTCCACGTTCCAGCTTCCGAAGTGGAAGCTGTGGCCGACCATCGACGGCGCCATCTTGAACACGGTGTCGAAATCGAGCGTGTGAAAGATATAGAACACGCCGAAGATGCCCAGCGCGAAACCGAAATCGCCGATGCGATTGACGACGAAGGCCTTGATGGCGGCGGCGCGCGCGGCGGGGCGCTCGTACCAGAAGCCGATCAGCAGATAAGACGCCAGGCCCACGCCTTCCCAGCCGAAGAAAAGCTGCAGGAAGTTGTTCGCCGTCACCAGCATCAGCATCATGAAAGTGAACAAGGACAGGTAAGAGAAGAACCGCTGGCGGCTGGGGTCTTCGTGCATGTAGCCGATGGAATAGAGATGCACGAGCGAGGACACGCCCGTCACCACCACCAGCATCACGGCGGTCAAGGTATCGACGCGGATCGTCCAGTCGGCTTCGAAATCGCCCGATGTGATCCACGGCATGATGTGGACGATGGCCGCATGGCCCATGATCGCCACATCGTAGAACGCGTAGCAGGACAGCGCCGCGGACACGAACAGCAGCACGGTCGTGACGAGTTCACTCGGCCGCGCGCCGATGCCGCGCCCGAACAGCCCCGCGATGAAGGAGCCGAGAAGCGGCAGGAATACGATAGCTGCGTACACGCCCTCAGCCTTTCATCAGGTCGACGTCTTCCACGGCAATGGAGCCGCGGTTGCGGTAATAGGTCACGAGAATGGCAAGCCCGATGGCCGCTTCGGCGGCGGCCACCGTCAGCACGAACAATGCGAACACCTGCCCCACCAGATCGCCGAGGAACGAGGAGAACGCCACGAAATTGATGTTCACCGAAAGCAGGATCAACTCGATCGACATCAATATGACGATCACGTTCTTGCGGTTCAAAAAGATGCCCAGCACGCCGATCGTGAACAGGATCGCGGCGAGGACGAGATAATTTCCGAGGCCGACTTCCATTTACGCCCCCTGCCCCGGCTTCACATCGACAACGCGGATCGCTTCACCCGGCTCCCTCGCATTCTGACGGCTAATCGATTGGCGGCGCACGCCGGGACGGTGGCGCAACGTCAGCACGATGGCGCCGATCATCGCGACCAGCAACACAAGGCCCGCGATCTCGAAGTAATAGACATATTGCGTGTAGAGGATCGCGCCCAGTGCCTGCGTGTTCGAGATATTTGCCGGGGTGGTGCTGGCAGCAGCTATATGCGCGGCCGGTGCGAAGGCCCATGCGAGACCAACCGAGCCAAGCTCAAGCACGAGAATAAGGCCGATCAACGCGCCGAGCGGCAAATATTGCAACGTGCCCTTCTTCAAATCCGCGAAGTCGATATCGAGCATCATCACCACGAACAAAAACAGCACCGCGACCGCGCCGACATAGACGACCACGAGAATCATCGCGAGGAACTCGGCGCCGAGCAGCACGAACAATGCCGCGCCGTTGAAGAACGCCAGGATCAGGAACAGCACCGAATGCACGGGGTTCTTGGCGGCGATCACCATCAGCGCCGAGGCGATCAGCACAGCCGCGAACAGATAAAAGGCGATGGTTGTGAGGATCATCTGTAGGGCGCGTCCAGTTCGAGGTTCCGCGCGATTTCGCCTTCCCAGCGGTCGCCATTCGCGAGCAGCCGCGCCTTGTCGTAGTAAAGCTCCTCGCGCGTTTCGGTCGCGAACTCGAAATTCGGGCCCTCTACTATTGCGTCCACCGGGCAGGCTTCCTGGCACAACCCGCAATAGATGCACTTCACCATGTCGATGTCGTAGCGCGTGGTGCGGCGCGAGCCGTCATCGCGCGGCTCGGCTTCGATGGTGATGGCGAGCGCCGGGCAGATCGCCTCGCACAGCTTGCAGGCGATGCAGCGCTCTTCGCCGTTCGGATAACGGCGCAGCACGTGTTCGCCGCGAAAGCGGGGACTAAGCGGCCCTTTCTCGAAGGGATAATTCAGCGTGGCCTTCGGCGCGAAGAAATACTTCATCGCCAGCCAAAGCGCCTTGACGAATTCCCAGAAGAAGATGGAGCGCGCGGTGCGGTCGAGCGAAGCCATCAGAAGCCTCCGTTCCGATAGACGACCCACGCGGCGGTCAGGATCACCCACAGCAGCGATGTCGGCAGGAACACCTTCCAGCCCAGCCGCATGAGCTGGTCGTAGCGGTAGCGCGGCACGATCGCCTTCACCATCGCCATCATGAAGAACAGGAACAGCAGCTTGCCCAGGAACCAGACGATGCCGGGCACGGCGTTCAGCGCGTTTACGATGGCTGGAACGTGATTCAGCGGCCAGAATGTGGGCGCCAGCCAGCCGCCCAGGAACAGAATGGTCATCAGTCCGCAGAGCAGCATGACGTTGATGTATTCGCCGAGGAAGAACAGCAGGAACGGCGTGGACGAATATTCCACCATGTAGCCCGCGACGAGCTCGGATTCCGCTTCCAGCAGATCGAAGGGCGGACGCTGCGTTTCGGCCAGCGCCGAAACGAAGAAGACCACGAACATCGGAAACAGCATCGTGAAGGCGTACCAGCCATGCGCTTGCGCGTTGACGATGGCCGAGAGGTTCAAGGTGCCGGCGAACAGCAACACCGTGATCATCACAAAGCCGATGGAAACCTCATAGGACACCATCTGGGCGGCGGCGCGCAGTGCCGAAAGGAACGGATATTTCGAGTTCGACGCCCACCCCGCCATGATGACGCCATACACGCCCAGCGACGACACGGCGAAGAGATAAAGAATGCCGACATTGATGTTGGCGACCACCCAGCCATGCGCCAGCGGGATCACGGCCCATCCGGCGAAGGCCAGCGTGGCGCTCACCAGCGGCGCCAGAATGAACAGCACCTTGTTGGCGCCAGAAGGAATGATCGGCTCTTTCAGGATGAACTTGAACGCATCCGCGAAGGTCTGCAGCAAGCCGAACGCGCCCACCACGTTGGGGCCGCGGCGCATCTGCACCGCCGCCCAAATCTTGCGGTCGGCGAGAATGAAAAGCGCCACCGAGATCATCAGCATGAATTCGAAGATGAAGATGATGATGATGTTGGAGAGCGACCACGCCCACCAGTAAGGCAGGCCGAGATGCTGAAAGAGCGGGGTGAGAGCCATCGCCTATTCCGCCGCCATTTTGTCGGCGCCGCTGACGAAGATGCGGCTGCATTCCGCCATCGTCACACTGGAGCGCGCGATGGGATTGGTCATGTAGAAATCGCGGATCGGGCTTTCCAGCGGCGTCCTGGTATCGAGAGCGCCTTGCTTGCCGATGGCGCCCCAGATCGCGGGATCGGCACCCAGATGCGCGGGTGCTTCATTCTGGAAATCGAAATGCTTGGCGTCGGCGACGATGGCCGTGCGCAACGCATCGCGGGTGTCATAAGGCAAACGCTTGCCCAGGACGTCTGACAGCGCGCGGATGATCGCCCAATCCTCTTTCGCATCGCCCGGCGGGAACGCGGCGCGTTCGGCGCGCTGCACGCGGCCTTCGAAATTGACGTAGAGGCCTTCCTTCTCGGTATAGGCCGCGCCCGGCAGGATCACGTCGGCGCGGTGCGCACCGGCATCGCCATGCGTGCCCTGATAGACGACGAAGGCTTTGCCGAGCTTGGCGATATCGAACTCATCGGCGCCGAGGAGATAGACGAAATCGACCTCGCCTTTCGACGCGCCATCCAGAATGCCCGCCATGTCGCGGCCTTTGACGAAGCCGAGATCGAGCGCGGCGACGCGGCTGGCCGCGGTGTGCAGCACATTGAATCCAACCCAACCACCTTCCGCCGGCGTGCCCGCGGGGCCGATCATGCCGGTGTCGCCGGCGATCTTCGCCGCCAGATGCAGAATCGCCGCGCCATCGCCACGCGCCATCGCACCAGAGCCAACGATCACCATCGGCCGCTTCGCGTCTTTCAGAACTTTCGCGAAAGCATGAGAGCCATCCGCGATGGCGGACAGGACATCGAGGCTACCCAACTGCTCCACCGGATAGGTGAGATCGTAAGACGCGCCGACGTTGGCGATCTTCACCGCGCTGTTGATCCACGTCTTGCGGATGCGCGCGTTCAGCACCGGCGCTTCCCAGCGCGGATTGGTGCCGATGAGCAAAATCGCATCGGCATTCTCGCCGCCCGCGATGGTGGTGTTGAACAACCAAGACTGGCGCGGGCCATCTCCAACCTTCGCGCCATCCTGGCGGCATTCCAGATTGGCGGCGCCGAGCGCGCCCATCAAATCCTTCAGTGCCTTGATCTCTTCCGCCGCGGCCATGTCGCCGACGATGGCGGCCATCTTTTCCGGCTTCGAAACGCGCGCAGCGATGGCGGCGAACGCCTCAGCCCACGACGCAGGCTGCAGCTTGCCGTTCACGCGGACGTACGGACGGTCGAGGCGCTGGCGGTTCAAGCCGTCGCAGGCGTGACGCGCCTTGTCGCTGATCCATTCCTCATTCACGTCTTCGTTCAGCCGCGGCAGCACGCGCAGCACCTGCGGCCCGCGCGTATCGACGCGAATGTTGCAGCCCTGCGCGTCCATCACGTCGATGGATTGCGTCTTGCGCAATTCCCACGGCCGCGCTGTGAACGTGTAAGGCTTCGACGTCAGCGCGCCCACCGGGCACAGATCGACCACATTGCCGGAAAGTTCGGACGCGAACGCTTTTTC